>JAUICE010000063.1 GCA_030428185.1 Gammaproteobacteria bacterium | reverse complement strand
TTATCCTTTACCTGACAAGCCATGGTTTTTCTCCTTTTGTTTTATCGAATTAAAAGGATAAACTTTGGCTTGTCTCTCAGCAACCTGAGAATAATTTACAGAAGAGAAGTTACACTAACCAAGAAGAGTTCAAATTGAGTAACTTTAAGGATCGACTGCCATCACCTCAATCTGACCTAGCTCATGAGATGATGAAAGCACCTTATGACCTGAGCTTTATGCCTTATAGCCATAAGATCAGTGAACGTGAACTTGAAGAAGGTTTAATTAACAATGTACGACAACTACTAATGGAACTCGGTCGTGGATTTGCATTCGTTGGCAATCAATACCATGTTGAAGTTGGTGGTGATGATTTCTATATCGACCTGTTATTTTTCAACATAGAACTCAATGGTTATGTTGTTGTCGAACTAAAACGTGGAAAATTTAAACCCGAATATGCCGGCAAACTTAATTTTTATATTGCTGTAGTGGATGATGCAGTAAAAAAATCATACCACGCACCAACAATTGGACTATTACTGTGTGAAGATAAAAATCGTGTTGTAGCTGAGTATGCTTTAAGCAAGTCAGAAAGCCCTATGGGCATCAGTGAATACCAGTTATCTAAAACAATCCCTGCTAATTTACAAAATACATTACCATCAGCAGAACTTCTTGAAGATAAACTATCATCCTCAAAAAAATGCACAAAGGAAAAACTACTTACCACCGAAGAAAACTAAACAAAATAACATTCAACTAAGACAAAATTGCCTCAATATTTTCACTATATCTGTAATGAGCAGAACTAAAAAAACCACCACAATCATTTTTCTTCATACATCCATCACACTCTGGCATATACTCGTTCTTCCAATCAGAAATGCTTTTTCTAGCAAATGGCCATAATTTTTTAGGGAGTAGACAAAGCTGATGATTGTATATAGAAACATTCATATTAAAGCGATTTAATATATCGATAGCTGCAGCCAACTCAGCTTGATAATCAAAAGGATCAACCCATAAAGCTTCAAGATTTGCTTTTGTAAATCCTGTCATTTCCAAGCCCATCAATGCAACATGATCAGCAAATAATAAATTACGCGTAATAAATTCTGCTAATTGCGGCAAACGCTTATAAGTCTGCTGGTGAAGTACAACGCGCACTTCTACTTTCTGCTTATAAGTTTTAAGATTAACAATTCCTTTAATCGTTTCATTAAAAGCATTTTCTGCCTGAACAACATAATCGTGAATACTTGAGACATCTGAGTAAAGAGGGATACCAAACATAAGATCATGATGGTTTAAGGCGGCAATTTTCTTAACAAAATCCCTATTAATAAATGCCCGACCATTAGTCAACACATGTATACCCGTCTTGGGCAAATAGTTCTTGATCTGATTAAATATTTTAATGAGATCGTCATCTAACAACGTTGGCTCGCCCCCTGTAATTCCGATTTCACGAACACCTGGATCTACAAGCGGGATCATCTTTAATATTTCGTCAACAAGATATCGGTCATTGATATTCCTTGGAGGCTGAGAACACATCAAGCAATAATTATTGCAATTTTCTGTCACCAATACTGCATTATAGTTTGCATCTTTTCTAAAGTTGACTCGTACACTTGGCTTTTGCGGCTCAACAGTAACAACATCACCCTCAGTGATATAGCCCAAATCAGCTGACAATAAAAAAACATTATCATGGCCTTGCTTCTGATAGTCTTGTAATTCAAAAACAAAGTAAGCCTTAAACCCATCCGGCAAAGCCTGGTGACCGTTTGATTTACTTATAAAAATTACATTTTTTCTAAGAGGCATTGGTAAATTTGAATTTTCAGAGACCTTAGCAACAAATCTTGCATAATGAGTGAGACTTGATATTGCATTTAATCTGGAATATAGCTTTAACATATTAATACCTTACCCAGCTCATTAACACTTTTCTGGCATCTTCTCTATCCGTAAGAAGCTTAATAATGTGTCTAAATATCTCCATATTTTTATAACAAAATAAGCTTATGGCTTTATTACCGACCATATCACCTTGTGTCGCGTGATGAAAAACTGGATCAGACCCACAATAAGGCTGAAACCCACAATCTGAACAACCAGGCACACTATCAGTCATCGTTTGATCTAATGCATCTAATAAGGCATCTGAACCTATTATTTCTTCATAAGAATTATTAAATAAATTACCCAATCTAAATGTTTGATCATTCATCTCAGCTAGCATTCTCGCTTCATCTGATGCATAAACATCACCATTGTAATTAAATACAATTGCTCCAATTCCTATACCTGCAGGGGATTGTAAATCAACATACCCAGGCTCATCTGGAGCAAACATTTTTTTCAAAATAATTAAAGCATATTGCTCAACAAAGAAATATCCACTTTTATTGATCTCAATAATATAATCCAGCCCCTCAAAATAAAACTTCAGCCATTCATCTGTACCATATCTATCATAGCTCTTCGTCTTTATAGCAAACCCATAAGGGCTTAAAGGCCTTAAAAATATTGAATTTGAGCCTTGTGCAATATACTCATCAACAACCTCTTTAACACGCGATAGACTTAACTTAGTCGTAGTCATCAGCGCTGATACACTATGAGGCCCTAGCTTTTCTTTTACTTTATTCATGCCTTGAATTGTTAGTTCATAGCTATTTTTACCGGGGCGAGGCCTGTTTTTATTATGAAGATCTTGGGGACCATCCAAAGACGCTGAAATTAAAATATCGTGTTCTTTGCAAAAATCTAAAATCTCATCATTAATGAAAGCTAAATTTGTTGCAATAACAAACTGAGTGCCTCTTTTTTCAGTTACATTTATTTTTTTCACTGACAAGACAATATATTTAATGAGATCAAAGTTAAGTAATGACTCACCCCCTTGAAATTCAAACTTCAAATACTTTGAAGGGCTTTGAAATGCAAATGCAATACCTTTATCCGCTATCTCTCGCGTCATATCAAATTGACTGGTTTTGACACATTGGCGTGACACCTGACAATAAGGGCAAGAATGATCGCATCTCAAAGTAACCACAAACAAATGCAAACTTGTGAAATTAGAGAGGTAGCTTTTCTTTGTTCTATATTTCAAGGCCAGTAAGTTTACAGCAACATTAGACTTACTATCATATAAAAAATGCTTAGATTTTAAATTGTAATAGAGCTCTGAGTCAGATTCCAAATCCTTACCAACAAATCTTCTTAAATCATTTTTTTGTATCACTAGAAATTCACCACACATATTTGTTAATACATAACGTTCATCATCTAGTATGATAAATTTAAATGGTAATAAATCATAAACCTCACCCTTTACGCCGTAGTGGGCTAATGACTTAAATTTCGACTGCGCGAGGCTCATTTTACTCTGCTTCAATTAACGTAGTTTTTGAAAATGCTTCAGCTAGAATTAAATTTCTAATAGATTCTGTTTCTTTATAGATGGATTCTCTTAAGTCTTGATCTATTAGCTCAACATAAAACTCTTTGACAAGACCCGTCAACTTTTGCTCATCAACACCAGACAAAAGTTCGAAAGTAAGTTGGAGCCTATTGCTTGCCACAGGTTCCAACTTAATGGAGAATGTATCTGAAAACTTGTAACAGACTTTTTTAATAGCTGTAAGACTATATGTCGATAACTCAAGTACTTCAGTCTGCGACATAAGTCTGCCTAATAACTACTAGACATATGTGAGGCATGAGAGCTGTGAGAGCTATGTGAATAATGATATGCATCACCATATTCAGCTTTCACATTGTCAGCAGGCTGCACAAACAAAGGTTCTGTACTAATTCCTGCAGATGAAACTGTCACTTCAAGACCATTATCTACAGGTTCAGCTCCTGAAAGCGTTAATGCTGAAGCTGGGAAAGAGGAACCAGCTAATAGTGCAGCAACTGCAAGACCTACTGGCTTTAAAAACTTTTTCTTACTTGACATGGCGTCACTCCTTTTGGGTCAATAATCAGCTTTAGAAATACTATAGTAAATCGACAGTCTCTAGGTATTTCGAGGTTTACAATACTAAGGATTCCTTAGTATGCAGTCAAGCAAAAAACTAAGATTCTCTTAGTTCATCCATTAAAGGTGAACTAAAGATGCCCAGCACCTCGCCATTGAGCAAAAGATTAAAAGAAGCACGAGAAATTGCAGGAATTTCTCAAAAACAACTAGGAATCAAAGCTGGTATTGACGAATTTTCAGCTAGTGCCCGGATGAATCAATATGAGACCGGAAAACATACACCAGACTACCTTACCCTTAGTAAACTAGCCAGAATATTAAAAGTACCCACAGCTTACTTCTACGCTGAGAATGATATATTAGCTGAAATAATCGCTGCCTGTGGCACATTAAATAAGAAAGAACTAGAGTGTATATTAAAGTCCATAACATGAGCTCTTACCACATCTAACTACGAGCATTATACTCCCAAAGTAGCACACTGGTAGCACAGGACTATTTCGAAATTTTTTGAATTAAGATAACTATTTGATTATATTGGAGCTGGTGAGAGGATTCGAACCACCGACCGGCTGATTACAAATCAGCTGCTCTACCAACTGAGCTACACCAGCATCTCTGATAGGAAGAGGGATTTTAATGAATCCCAAACCAAAATGCAACTGACTTTATCACAATATAACACGCCCATATGTACGCCTATTATATCGCTATCATAATCGTATATTGCTATACTTTTGCTCTATCATTTTGCTAAAGGAACACCCATGCCACTCAAAAAACTTATACTTCTAGCTGTATTACCATGCGTGGTTGCTCATGCGGCAGCAAATCAAAATAACTGTGAAGTATTTGGACACCAAAATGGGGGTACTTATTATGGCAAAACTGACTGCCAAAATGTAACTTTGGCAAGTCTTTCTGTATATGGCGATTTTACCTTCAATAAAGCGACTATTAATGGCAACGCTATGGTACATGGCAATATGTACGGGGATACCATATCGATTAAGAAATTATTTAGTGTTCATGGTAATGCGACCGTTAGCCACCTTCAAGCTGATGACCTCACTCAAATTCATGGACGGCTTGACGCCAAACAAAGCATACTAGCAACGACTCAAATTTTTGGCACTCTTGCTACCAATGGTACAACTATCAATGGCCCACTAACACTCAACTCAACCTTTGCTTCGTTAAACAATACCAAAACAAAATCTATCACCGTCAATAGTTATAGCACTAATATAACACCGATTATCTGCTTAAGCGGCTCATCGACAGTCAATGGTAATATCACTTTCAATAATGCTAGAGGTAAAATTTACCTGGCAGATAAAGCTCAGATAATAGGCAAGGTTTTTGATGGCGTGTCAAACTATCAGCCCTGTCCTAATTAATTTATAGGATATTGATGCACCAACTGCGTAAAGTCTCCAGTTTTGAACTATCAATGGCTACCTATGGCACCATAGTTACTGCTTTTACACTCACAAGCAAAACAAACCTTGAATGGCTACAACACGCTATTGCTATCGAAGCAAAGCGCCATCCATTATTAAATACCCATATTATCTTTCAAGATGATAACTATTTTTTTGAAACTATTCAGCAAGAATTCTCTATTGATATCATGACTGGAAAAAAAGATATATATGACGCTTTGATAAATCAAGAGCTCGATATATCACAGCAGCTTGGTAAAATTATTGTCTTAGCCAGCACTCATAAAACCTATATTTACTTTTGCGTGTCGCATGTTATTAGTGATGCTAAATCATCAATCTGTTTTATTGAAAATTGTCTCAATCATTATGAGCAATTAACCCTAGGAAAAATCTTTCAACCAAATACACTTCCAATATTGACAGATATTGGCGACCTTATAAAAAAGCAAGTGCCTAACATCTCTCTGTTTGATTTTAGAAAGTTGCATACTTCACTGACCAATATCAAAAAATTAAGTCCTAGTGATGCAGATTGCAAAGCACAATCACAGTGCCACAATAAAATTAAGACACTAATATTCAATAGCAATGAACTTGAACGACTGCGCACATATGCAAAAAAACATCAGACAACACTTAATGCATTAATAAGTACTGCTATATTATTTGCTTTAAAAAAATTACCAACAACACAAGGCAAAAATTTTAGCCTCACAACTGCGATTAACCTACGCCAATGGTTACCACAGCCTATTTCTAACGAACACCTTATAATGGCTGTGTGCGGTCAGATAACATTAGAGGCACTTGATAAAAGCTTTGAGGATACAGCCAAAAAAATTTCTGATGACATAGAAGCCACCATTCGTTCAGACGCTATTTTTAATATGGTGTACAGTCATGGGCTGCGCAAAATAACCAACCCTCATCAGCTTGATTGGCATCAAAACTCATCATCAATAACGATTTCAAATGTAGGCAACCTTGGCAATAAAAAGCATTTTAATAAAATTACAATTGAGGATATCAGATTTTCAGTAACTCGTTTTGATGGTCAACCGTATATCAATATGCTGACATTCAACCATTCATTACATTTAAATATTGCCTATCCTTATCCTCGCTTCTCAGATGATCTCATAGACCAATTGAGTCACAATATCCTTTCTTCTTTAACGTAAAAAACATTACCGTATATTTTCACATTGTACCGTAGAGATATTTTTGCGAAAATAAGTCCAACATCTTAAAGCAAATCATTAGGGATAAAAAATGAAACTTAACGAAAATGACCTTATTCTCTTCATCCAAAAAACTCAAGAAAACCAAATAACGTCTAATGATATCGCTCACATAAAAATACGCGCTAACTTAACATCAAAGGAAACCAACGCAGTGAGCGTTTGTGAACAAATTATTCAAAAATTACAGGGCAAGCTAGACAAAAAAATCATAATGAAACGTAGCCAAATAAAAGTGCTTTTATTTCTAACTCAAATACTACAATTCGTACAGACAAAAAGTGCTGGTGATAAAATCCTAGAAAAGCTAACCTTTGCCGATAATATTCTAGTCAATACATTATTTAAAAAATCATTTAAATACTATGAAACTTGCTCGAGTATGATTTATAAAGAAATCACATCAAAACGTATGTTTTTACATGCCTGTAAAGGAGGGACTGCAAATGTACTAAGCTTCCTTCTTAAAAATGAAAATAGTACAGACATGGTTAATACAGTACGTGATTCAAAAACAGGACGTTTCCCGCTTCACTGGGCTGTTATAAATAAACACTACAATATCGTCAGTTTATTATTACCATATGCACAAAAAAATCTTAACGATAACTACCATCACCCAGCTGAATTTTATATTTCTAAGACTGACCAGCTCATGCTCAAAGCTTTCGACATAACTACAAAAGAAATCAAAAATGAAGTCGACAAGCCGAAAAGATCACAAAAAGCCTTAAGCCATGATGAATTAACACTAATAGCTACACTCAAGTCGAAAGTTGAAGAAGCAGAAGCACTCAATAAAAAGATTGAAACAGCACTGAAACAACAAAAATCAGCCAGTGAATTAAAAACGCTTAAAAGAAAATCAACACTATTTACCCATCCTGATAAACAAATTACAGTACACTCCGAACAAAAGCAGGTGACCCAACTACATCAACAATTAATAAAAGCTGTGAACGCACTTAGACAGAAAGCCGGCACAATTGAATCAACTCTAACAGCACAGCAAGAGGCAGAGTCCTTTTCTGAAACCTTAGCTGAGCTTCAACGGCGCAATAGTACGCTGCTTTTAGAAATATCTGAAGCTCATAAAACGAATGAAACTTTAAAAAACGAAATCATACAGGATACCAAAAAGATTAAAGAATGGGGTAATAAATCACAGAGACAGCAACTACTGCAAGCCGCAAGAGAAAAATCAGATCGCCAACAGCTGCTCACTGAAACATTAGCAAGAATTCCTGAAAAGCTTAAAACATTGCAAGAAGATAGAGGGTACTTCGAATACCATCTAGAAACATTCGATAAATACTGTGAGGCGATCGAATATAAAATTAACGATTTAAGAGTTAAATTACAGAGTGACCAAAGTGATATTCAACAAGCATTAGACTTGGCTTCTCGCTATGAAAAACAAACTAAAGCACCAACCACACATACTAAAGCTGCTACTACACAGAAGGTTAGTTCTAGGAACGCTCATAGTACAAGTTTATTTTGCTGCTGGCGCTCATCTAATGCAAAACCATCAGATAAAACACCATTATTAAATTCTTAGATGATTTATGAGAAAATAAATCAAATCACTGCATGTTGCGCAAAAATCTCAATCCAATAACCATCTGGATCTTTGATGAAAGCAATATTAGGCATTTTTCCATCTTGAGGCCTTTTAATAAACTCAATTCCTGCTGACTCAAAATCAGCACAAGCTTTCTCAAAATCAGGGACACTCACACCTAAATGACCAAACCCACGCGGTTCAGTATTGCCATTATGGTAGGCTTGCGCCTGATCTAACTCAGTATCATAGTTATAAGTGAGCTCCAGTATCGTACGCTGATTCGACATCCAATGCTTCAGTTCCTCAGAGTCAGTTGGCACAACTTCATTCTCAAATAATGTCGTTAGAAAAAATAAAGAAAATTTCATATCCGGAAAGTCTTTCTGAACCAATAGGCTAAAACCTAAATGATTCAAATAAAAATGTAGTGATTTAATGGGATCTTTAATACGAATCATCGTCTGATTAAATATATTTCCAGTTGAAATGTTACCCTGATTTTTTACTAGATTATCAATATCAGATTGCTTAAACATACGTTTCCTTTTGAAGTCAAAAAAAAACCCAGAGCTTCTAGACTCTGGGTTTTTCGTATTAAAATCCTGGCGATGACCTACTTTCACATGGGTTATCCCACACTATCATCGGCGCGGAGTGTTTTCACTTCTGAGTTCGGTATGGATTCAGGTGGTTCCCACTCACTATTGTCACCAGGAAACTGGTATTGATTGCCTCACGGCAGTCAAAATTCATTGTTAACTTTAACAGTTGGTAATATGTAAAACGCATGGATACTGAGAATTTTCTCAAAGTTGAAGTCTTAACAACATCCACTAAAACAATTTAATGTTGTATGGAGCCGCACGATCAATTAGTACAAATTAGCTTCATTCATTACTGAACTTCCACATTTTGCCTATCAACGTCGTCGTCTTCAACGGATCTTAAGGGGACTCAAGGTCCCAGGGAGATCTCATCTTGAAGGAGGCTTCCCGCTTAGATGCTTTCAGCGGTTATCCCGTCCGAACATAGCTACCCGGCAGTGCCACTGGCGTGACAACCGGAACACCAGAGGTTCGTTCACTCCGGTCCTCTCGTACTAGGAGCAACTCTTCTCAAATCTCCAACGCCCACGGTAGATAGGAACCGAACTGTCTCACGACGTTCTGAACCCAACTCGCGTACCACTTTAAATGGCGAACAGCCATACCCTTGGGACCGACTACAGCCCCAGGATGTGATGAGTCGACATCGAGGTGCCAAACACTGCCGTCGATATGAACTCTTGGGCAGTATCAGCCTGTTATCCCCGGAGTACCTTTTATTCGTTGAGCGATGGCCCTTCCACGAAGAACCACCGGATCACTAAGGCCTACTTTCGTACCTGCTCGACCCGTCGGTCTCGCAGTCAAGCTCTCTTATGCCTTTACACACACTGCGCGATTTCCGACCGCGCTGAGAGAACCTTTGCGCTCCTCCGTTACTCTTTAGGAGGAGACCGCCCCAGTCAAACTACCCACCATACACTGTCCTCAACCCAGATAATGGGCCAAAGTTAGAACCACAAACATGTCAGGGTGGTATTTCAAGGTTGGCTCCACATAAGCTAGCGCTTATGCTTCAAAGCCTCCCACCTATCCTACACAGACAGGTTCAAAGTTCAGTGCAAAGCTGTAGTAAAGGTTCACGGGGTCTTTCCGTCTAGCCGCGGGTACACTGCATCTTCACAGCGATTTCAATTTCACTGAGTCTTGGGTGGAGACAGTGTGGCCATCGTTACGCCATTCGTGCAGGTCGGAACTTACCCGACAAGGAATTTCGCTACCTTAGGACCGTTATAGTTACGGCCGCCGTTTACCGGGGCTTCGATCAAGAGCTTCGCTTACGCTAACCCCATCAATTAACCTTCCGGCACCGGGCAGGCGTCACACCCTATACTTCCTCTTTCGAGTTTGCAGAGTGCTGTGTTTTTGATAAACAGTCGCAGCCACCTGGTCACTGCAGCCCTCTTCAGCTCCAGCCGCAGGGCTTTCACCTAATGAGGGCGCACCTTCTCCCGAAGTTACGGTGCTATTTTGCCGAGTTCCTTCACCCAAGTTCTCTCAAGGGCCTTAGTATTCTCTACCTGTCCACCTGTGTTGGTTTGGGGTACGGTTCTACAATATCTGAAGCTTAGAAGATTTTCCTGGAAGCATGGCATCAATCACTTAGTTCACCACAAGGGCAAATTTCGTCATCGCGTCTCAGAGTAATGAATTCCCGGATTTGCCAAAGAACTCCTCCTACATGCTTAAACCACCAAAACCAGCTGATGGATGATCTAGCCTTCTCCGTCCCTCCATCGCAATATTGTAAAGTACAGGAATATTAACCTGTTTTCCATCGACTACGCATTTCTGCCTCGCCTTAGGGACCGACTCACCCTGCGCCGATTAGCGTTGCGCAGGAAACCTTGGACTTTCGGCCTGCGGGTTTTTCACCCGCATTATCGTTACTCATGTCAGCATTCGCACTTCTGATATCTCCAGCAAACCTCTCGATTCACCTTCGCAGATTTACAGAACGCTCCGCTACCATACCTTGCGGTATCCGCAGCTTCGGTGCACAGTTTAAGCCCCGTTACATCTTCCGCGCAGGACGACTCGACCAGTGAGCTATTACGCTTTCTTTAAAGGATGGCTGCTTCTAAGCCAACCTCCTGGCTGTCTAAGCCTTCCCACATCGTTTCCCACTTAACTGTGACTTAGGGACCTTAGCTGGCGGTCTGGGCTGTTTCCCTCTTCACGACGGACCTTATCACCCGCCGTGTGTCTCCCGTACTTAAACTTCTCGGTATTCGGAGTTTGCATCGGTTTGGTAAGCCGGGATGGCCCCCTAGCCGAAACAGTGCTCTACCCCCGAGAGTTATATACGAGGCACTACCTAAATAGTTTTCGCGGAGAACCAGCTATCTCCAAGCTTGTTTAGCCTTTCACTCCGATCCACAGTTCATCCAAAGATATTTCAACATCTAGTGGTTCGGGCCTCCAGTCAGTGTTACCTAACCTTCACCCTGACCATGGATAGATCGCTTGGTTTCGGGTCTATTCACTGCAACTTGACGCCGGTTAAGACTCGATTTCTCTACGCCTTCCTTATACAGTTAAGCTTGCTACAGCAAATAAGTCGCTGACCCATTATACAAAAGGTACGCAGTCACCCCACATG
>JAUICE010000062.1 GCA_030428185.1 Gammaproteobacteria bacterium | reverse complement strand
TAAATGGCATAAATAACTCCAAAGTGTACAGAACAATAAGCGATCAAGTGTTGTGCTTGATGGTCGATAATGGTACTTTCATGGGGGTTAAGAAACAACCTCACATTTCATGAAAATAATCATTCTTGGTTTTGTTTTCTGATTTATTAACAAGCCGGTAGTTAATAGGTACTGATATACCATTAATATCTGTATAAAATAATGTTATTAAGTTAATTCCTTTCACAATTTTTTTATGTTTCCCAGACCAGAAGTTATCGATAAAGACCGCTTTATTTGGGTCACTATAAGGCTTGTCTAGCACAGAGTCATCTACACTCAAAATTCCACCAACTAGTTCAATTTTTTCTTTTTCTTCATCAAATAAATCTTTTGGTTCATAACGTTCACGCTCAAGAAATCGGTTAATACTGTCGTGTGAGACCGTACTCATAACGTCAGAAAGGCGTGTGTAGCTTGTGTAGTGAGGATCAGATTAATCTTTCCGCATGTATTTTCAAATTACTGAAGGCTGCTACTTAATGGAGAGTGCAGGGTCGTTCTCCGTTATATTTTACCAATTGATATCTGCAGCGTTAAAATTTCCGATAAATTTTATTATCGGCAGTATTAATATAAGTGTCAGTAATGTCAGCAACGCGCTATGATGGCCCCGTTGACTCATCACCATGATTATGTGGTCTGAATTTATTTAGTATTGCTTTTAATTGCTTTATGAGAATGCCATATTTTTTTAGATATGTAGTGTAAAAATATCTCATATTTACGGCACAACACCAACAACTGCTTGGGCTTCAGCTTTCCATTGAGCGATTTTTTCTTGAAACTTTGCTGCCTGATAAGTGGTTATTTCTTCAATGATAGGTTGCAAAACTTTTTTATAATCAGGTTGCTCAGTTTTCTGTAGTTGTCTTTTATATGCATCATATCTAGGTTTACTTAAACCATACTGTTGATATATCTGATCAACCCAGTCCTCAGCAAAACTGGGCAACGAGAAAACCTGATATGCAAAAACATACTCAGCTGGGATTGATGATTCAATGATGATCTCTTTATTAAAACTATAATTGTGTGAAATGCTAATCTCCTTAGTTTTATTTAATGCATCAATATCCGCTCCATGCTCACGCAAGTATGCTGCATCAACTAAATAGACTTGCACGTAACCTACCCTTCGATGTTTTAAAATTCCCTCAGTTCGCCATAGTTTTGGATAGATTCTTTGATTACCTACTATTCTATCACCTGAGCAATATTTATAAGCCACCAAGAAATCTGGCGTAGTCGATAAAGTTGGATTATCTTCGCTCAGAAAGTTAAAATTATATCTAATTTCACCCTTATTAAATAAAGCATCATAGCCATACTTATTAACATAGACATGTATTAATCTTAAATACAAAGATGAAAAATTTTGACTGCGCTTATGTTCGTGTCCTCTATAAGCTTCAGCTTTATCTGGCGTCAGCTTTAGCATACTAAAGTAAGCCTGTACTAATCTATCTGCTTCAGCAAAACCAATTTGTCCTCCTCCACCCACTTGGTTGCGTTGCGCAAGATTATACGTGGCTTGACTGTAAATAGTTTGCTGGTGATAAGCTGCTTCCCTAGCAGCACGCCTTGCTTCATGTCTAGTAAATCGGTTGGGACAAAAGTGAGAACCTCTTACCAGTTGGGAAGTACCAGGTGCTATTAATTTTGCGCGTTGCGTAGGGTCCACCATTTGGACTGAGTCATCTTCATCATCAGAAGCTTCTTCATCACTCGTATCTTCACAGTCATAGTAGATTTGCTTTAACTTTTCTTGCTTAGCACGTCTAGCTATTTTTTGCGCTAAGCTTTGTATTGGAAGTTCTGCATATTCCTGCAGGCGTTGACGTATGGTCTGGCCTTGCCTTGCAGACCGGTAACTGATTACTGCCGCCATTTCAGGTAATAGACCCCCATCAAATAAACTGTCTTCAATCGCTACATCATTCCATATAGCAAGCGCAATGACAAATTTGAAGATTGGAAAATTTTGATGAGCGATACTCCACTCTAAAGCTGTATTAAGGATTTCAGGTTGCTTTTTAAGAAAAAAGCTTCGAATATTTTTATATGCATCAACATTTTTTTCCAGCAACTCACCCCTTTTAATTTTAATCAAAAGCATCACAAAAATATTCATGCCATGAATATCAAAAGCATTAATATCAAACTCTGACCCACCTGAGAAACAAACAGGCCATAAAGCTTCAGCTAATTTAACATCGCCTCGGTAACAAGCAAAACCTAAACTATTTAAGCCAAATATGGCACTTACTGGCCTACTAGGTAGTACCGAGATTCGCATAAAATCTGAAAAATCACGCCGTCCATACCAACAGGCATACTCAAAAGGATTACACCCAAATAAATCCACCTCATTAAAAGCCCCCGCACTGACATCATCTGGAAGTTTTTGATTTTTAGCTGCAGCCACATGCAACGGGTTATACCTTAAACTTACCACCGCTTCTTGGCTCAACAAAAATGCGACAACTTCATCATGGCCATTAGATTGAGCTATATCACAGGCGGTTTGTTTCTTCGCATTAAAAGTATTTTTCATTGCTCCAGTGTTAACCAGACACCTTACTATCTCTAAATGCCCTTCTCTCGCAGCAAGGTGTAGACAAGAATTTCCTTCCTCATCTACGTGATCAATCTTTAAGCGGATAAGCACTCTAGTTTGATGATAGACTAAAAAAACTAAACTTTGACATACGTCTAACAAACCGCTTTTTGCAGCATAATGGAGTACGGTTCGATTTTGTTTAGATTTTTTCTTAATATTAGCGCCCAATTTTATTAACAATAAAGCCGCAACTGATTTGCCATTAATTGCTGCCCACATTAAGGGTGTACATGCATATTCTTCATCAAGAATATCAATATTAATTTTATGACTTAAAGCCAAACGCAAGATGAGGTCTGTATCACCATTTTTTGCCGCTTCAATTAAAGCACTTTCTGCTTCTGATAATGCCATCCTTACTGTTTCCTCGTATTATTATGAAAAAGTAATCCCCGTTGTTAATGATCTTAAACCTTCCTCAGCCTTTCTAAGCAAAGCCACTTCATTTGGCAGGCTTTCATTCAAAATATCTTTTGCTTTTTGAAACCTAGCAATAGATAATTCATTTAATGATTCTGCACTAGGAAGCTCTACGCCATATTCTAATCCATCAACTAAGTTAAATAGCTCATGATACAATAGCGCATGATTAATATAAGCTTTTGCTAGTTTCAAGCTATCCACAATATAAAACAGTTCGGCATCAAGGCATGCCTTTGCTTGCAGAAATTTTTTAGCTGACAGAGCCTTTACTTCAGTAACACTAACAGACTCTTCTACCAAGCTTGGTTTTGAAGGAGCACCCTGCCCCCCTACCTGCTCCATCTTGATACTTAAAAGGGCCACCTCTTCTCCAGCAGTATTATCAATTAATCCTTTATATGCCCTAAAGCAATCGAGATTCACTAAGGCCAGATCAAAAAAAATGCTGGGATCAGGGCGCATATCTGATAATCGGTTCTCATATAACAAAATTGCTTTAGCCCAATATTGTTGTTTAACACAAGCATCTGCACAAAGAATTAAAGTGTCATTTTGCATAATACCACTTGCATTTGTTGATAAATTAAGACGAGGACTAAAGAGAGCACTAGGAATGTTATCAACTAAAAACTGATGGTTTTTAGTTAAATATTGTAAAAAAAGATAAATACTATTTTGTGAGCTATCAATTTTAAAAGAGGCCTCAAACGCTGCCTTTGCATCATTCCATAAGACGGAAAAACTATCCTCACCACTATTTTCAGGCAATCTTCCCATATGAAAAAGTATCAAGCCTTTTAAGTTAAATAATAAAGCTCTTTCATGGAGTTCACCCTGATAGTTAGGATCAACTAAAACATCAGATAGTAAGGTTAAGGCATCTGCATTTTGTTTCATGCAATACATACTCATTGCTTTTTTATACATACAATCTAAATATAATTGTTTAGCCCGAACACGGGAATCTCGTGCATATATATGAGCATAAATTTCAGCTGCAGCATGAAAATGATCTAACGCAAGATGATATTGCCCCTTCTTCATTGCGTCTTCACCCAAACCACGATGCGTTTCCATCTCCGCTTGTAAGCGTGCATCATGCCGGGCATTTTGTTGACGATTGACCTCGCGATTTTCACGCCAACGACCCAACAAATTCCCTATTGAAGTAATAGCCAATGATGAGACTGGAGGCAACCAAACATAAATATTGTCTCTTAATGCTAGTAGCAAATCTCCACCTTTTGGAAGCATCGTCAATTCTATTAACTTTTTTGTATCGCCCTCTTCAACTTCTATTGTTGGGTTCGATCCTATACGATTTTTTATGAGCCACCCTCCAAACACTAAAAAATAAATGCTCACAGCCTCAGAGCATAACACATAACTTTCAAACAACTCTGCTTTCTCTCTATAATTTTTTCTAAAACAAAAATAAAAAGCACCAACCGTAAGAACAGAAGAAACTCTTTTAAAGGTAAGTTCTCTTAACAATATTTCAATAGGCATAAACTTCTCCTCTTTAGTTAAAATACAACATTAAATTCACTAGATAACGAAAAAGTAGGTTGTTCTTGTGAACTGGCATGAGCAAATAAGCTTGCAGATGGCTGATTAGCATCACTAGAAAACAAAGACATGCCAGTTTTTTGCGGTTTCTGCCAAAATGTAGCTGTTGATGGCAATAAAGGCTGATCATGGAATGCCGGCTGTTCAGCAAAACTAGCATCAACTAGCAAATCGTCTCCTGTTTGCCAAACCGGTAATGGCTTATCTTCCGCAGCTAAACGCATAGCACGAGCATGTTGCCAAATATCACCAATAGTATCTTGTATTATAGTAGTAATTTGTGCAGCAACTTCTGTTAGGGTCTTAACCCAAAGCATGTTTACACTTCTTTCAACATGCAAAGCAAGTTCTGCTTCAATTTCAGCTACTTTTTCATCTAGAGCGGCTTCATATTTTTCTTGATCAGCTGTTGTTAGTTTTAATTCCTCAGTTCCCTCTTTTAAAGTAGTAATAGCTTGCTTTCCTTCCACTTTTAGTTTTTCTAAATCTTTTGAGACAGATGTTTTTAGTTTTTCCCGACCTTGTAAGTCAATCTGCTCATATAAGCTATCAACTTCTTTCTCTACGTTTTCCTGGTATCGGTCAAGCACACCAGGAATTGATTGCTTTAAAGACATAACAGCATCAAGTATTGTTTGACAGGTTTCAAATTTTTTATGATAGGGACGGGCAAGTTCTTTTGCTTGCTCTGCTGCTTGGTGAACAGCCTCCATTTTTCCTGCCATTTGTGGCGCGTACAGAGGTCTTCGAGAGTTAGTTTCAACAGCAATAACATTCTCTGCCCAATATGCTGCTGCTTTCGGCGAAAAATGTTGGTTAATCACAGCAGAAAGCTCTCTTAATCCATTAAGGTCTCTATCAAGTGCTATAAATAAGCCTGGAAGTTTACCCACTTGGTAAATTTGACCATTTCTTTGTACTAAGTGCCCTTCACTTGGTGATAAATTAGCAGCTAAATCCGATGGAGGAGACGCCCACACATTTCCTTCTCTGATATATGCCCCATCTTCTTTCCAATATATCTGCCCCTCTAAAAAAGTATCACCCTTATACGCCTTTAGTTCACCTTCACATTGACAGAAAAAACGATCCCTAAACTGGCTAAGCCCTTTTCCAAAAAAAGATCCCACCTGTGAAGCAAGCCTATTCATATTTTTTTGAATAGCGGCTTCTTTTTGTTTTATAGCTTGTTTTGCTTCAACAGAAAGGTCCGTTATATGATAATGTAAACGTTGCAGCGCAGATTGTGCCGAAGAAAAATGACCATCCAGCTCTTCAATAACAGCAGCCATCCAATGCACTTCAAATTTTTTTGAATTTAATTTAAGTAATTCCGCTGTATCCTTCCTAGCAACATCAATACGTGCTTTTCTTTGTGCAGTTTGTCGATTTCTCTCAGCTTCGGGTAAGTCATCAGTCTCAGCAGATAAGGTGAATTCTGTCGCCATTTTAATAAGTGCAGTAACTCTTATTTTCCTAAAGGTCTCATCCATAGAATCTACTTTAATGCGTTGGTCACATAATTTAACAACATCACTTAAACTTTTTATATTAGGATCATATAATAAAGCCAGAGCATTAAGCTGGTCTTGCAAAAAAAGCGCCCCAGCCCGATCTTCGGGTTTTGTCCAGTTACTATAGATAATATCAAGCTCCTTCTGAGCATTTTGCAAATGCTCATACGCCTTATCTGGTTCTGCTTTTGCAGCTGCAATTTTTTTACTTGCATTATGAATATTCTGGTTATATAAACGATAGTGATAACAACGATACCCTCCATAAAAGAGGACTCCAGCCGCCGCAGTGCCGCTTACCACCATCGCTCCTTTGGTAAGCAAGCCTCCCGCCGTCCATAACCCTACCACCGTGCCTTTTGCTGCTGCAGCAGCAGCCGTTGCTTTTGCAGCAAGATATGCCCCCCCATTTGAGATACTTTCAGCTAATCCAGGACAAGCAATTCCTAAAGCAGTCACTCCTTCTTGAATAGCTTCAGCGTGCATGTATATTGCAGATACCGCGACGGTAAGATTGTTACCTGTTAAATAAGCAACGTCTTCTAAGAAAAGACCAAGAATGCTTGTGGGAGATTCACCTTTTTTCCGCCAATCATCAAAATACCAACGTTTTATAAACGAACCTGCTGGAGAGATAATTGAAAAACCATGGACAGAAAGATTAAATAACTGAGACGGATCAAGCTTTGACAACGGAATATTCCACAAACCAGAATCAACTAAAGAAAGAGCCGCACCATAGCTCATTAAGCCTGTACTAGCAACATCCACGCCGAACTGTGCAAGCTCTAATGCTTCGCCTACTTCTTTATGCCATTGATGATTTTTTTCGTCATAATAAAGCTGATTTAATACTGAAAATGCTTGTAACCCAACGCTCACTGCTGACAAAACAGTTTGAGCTTGAGCAACTCGATTAGGGTATGTAGGTTTTTTATAGTTTGGGTCGCGCTGCTGAATATTTTCAATAAGTGTACGTTGGCACCAACGTAGATAAAAGCTAACAGAGGGGGTGACAACGCTTTCTAGTAATTGCGTCGTTGCTGCACACTTCCTAATATCATCACTTAAAACTGTCTTTTTAGCCAACCAGCCTGTTAACATGCGAAAACCTTTTGAAGCAATCGCCAGGCCTAACAAATTCATACGCGTTGCTCTAAGCTCAAGCTGATCCCCTGCTAAACCCAAAATTGCATCGTCCTTAGAGGCTTGTTGCGCAGCACAAGTTGCTATCACCTCCCTTGCTTTTCCGTACTGTAGCCGACGACAATACTCATCAGCTAATGAAGCTGCGGCAAATTTTTTTGTGGGATCTAATTGATGACTTTGTTGGTAATGCTGTAAAACTTCAGCACGATCAAATTCATTACCTTTGCTATGTAAACCACCTAAATATAAATGGCATGTGGCCTTGAGTTTATCTGGCAAGCCCGAACCTGACAAGATTGTGTTTAAAGTATCGATTGCAAAATCTAACTTACCCTCTCCCTCAGAGCGTAAACCCAAATGATACAAACCTTCAGTTAAAGCAGTGAGTCGATCGATTTTTTCAGCTGCTATAACCTCGCCTCGATCAAGCACTCCTAGCTCTTTTAAAGTCATTATTTCAATTTGAGAGAAATCACCTAATTCGGCCGCATTTTGGATGGTCCTAACAAAAAAACTTGTGTGTCCAGAATCTTTTTCATATGCACTCTTGGCAACATCATATTGATGTTCCAAGAGTGCTTGAAAAATATTTTGCTTAGCATCTAGCTGACTTTGTTTTTCCTTCTCGTTTAGCTTACTGTCTTCTTTGATCACTTTCATTTCTTGAGAAAGTTGATATTTTTGAAACTCATAAACACTATCAACCTGCTCTGAAAGCATCGTTCCCGCATCTGTTGGCAATTGTGTTAGATGCTTTAAAAGGTAATCGGAAGATTGTTGATCAACTGGCTTTTCAAGCTCAGAATATACGGATAGTGAATGTGCTTTATTATTTAAGTCTTCTGCATACTCCATTAGCTGAGAAGATTTTTCCTCAGAAAGAGCAACACTTGTACCTGTGCTTTTTATATCTCCCAGAACTTCTTGAAGCTGTTTAATAGCCGCGGCAGTGTGGGTTTGTGCACCCACCACATCACCCTCCTCATACTTTAAAAGTGCTAGCTGATAGTATTTATTACTTAGATTATATTGGACAACTAAATTAGAATCATCGTATTTAAGCCCTTTTTCATAAGAAAAAATAGCACTTTCTAAAGAAAATTGAGTTTGGGAAAAATGTGCATCTCCAAGCATAAAACAAGCTTTAGCCATATCGCCAGCAGAAAGTGGTAATGTGGTAATCCTATTTAGTATTTTAATAGATTTTTCATTCCGCTCACCTGGAGAATCTTTAGAAAAATTTGAAAAAACATTTGCAATGCTGTCAACACCTGCTAAATCTTCTCCTCCAACAACCCTATCAGATTGCTCTCCATAAACTATAATAAGTTGAGCAAGCTTTTTATCCGCCATCTCAACAGCCTCATCAAATTTATTAAGCTCAACGGAAAGACGCATTCCTTTTAAAAAATGTTCACTATGTTCTGGCTGTACCTCTGTTTCCTTCTTCAAAAAATGAAACTGCATCTCAGTAAGGCGGGATAAATCACTTAGATTTTCAGCTTGAGCTTTTTCCAGACCAGCGTCTTCTTTAGCACCTGGTTGTGATTTCTCAGGACTAATAATTTCATTAAAAATTTCTACTTTCCTTGCTTCAAAACTAGCATCAACTTGATCCGACATGCTAGAGCGAGCGTCAGACGTTACTTTGTCTAACTGCTTTCCGATATAGTCTAATGAACACTGATCAACTGGTTTGCATATTTCTGCTTTTACACACAAACATAAAGCTTGCTCCTTTTGCTCTCTAACTTGAATAGAAGAACTACTTTTTCTCTCTAAATGCTCTAGAACTTCTTCTGCAAGCTGTTGTGCCGGCTGACAAATGCCCAATTTAAGCTTATGCTCGGCAAAACGTAAATGGTATTGCTCATTACCGCTGATATCTTTAAAAGCAGCTTGATGAAATCTATCTGCCCTTTCTATCATGCCGTGACTTAAAAAAGCGTCAGCTTGTTGTACTAACAATTCTTTATCATGCAAAATTTTATGGAACTTTTTTGGAAGCAACTCACAAGAAAATTCTTGTTGAAAGTTATTGCATGCTTTTCGTGCCTCTATAAGGTTCCCATCCTCCATTAACCTCTCTATTTCTTGCTTTTTTTCCTTAAAACTAGCTTCATAAAAAGTAACTGCACTACTAATATCGTGCTGATTGTACCATGAACTAACAGGATCTCTTTTAGTATGCTCTAACTCATACCTCATACAACGTAACGCAAATCGCCCATTTTCATCAGCTGAAGAGACGTTATCACAACGTGCTATTTGGGCGATAAGCTGACCTCTTTGTGCTTCAGTTAAGCTTCCGTAGCGAAACCTTCTCAGCATTCGATCAAATTCAAGGCAGTCATGGCTATCTTGTTTTAAAAATGGTGTTCGTCTAGTTGCTGTTGCCTGACGTATTTCTTTACCCACAAGGTTGGCTCCCATTCCAACTACAGCTGCAGTACCAAGGGCCATGCCAACAGGGTTAGTCGTTGCAAGAGCTAGACTTCCACTGAAGCTACCATTTGCAGCTAATGTTGCTGCGCCTGTTAAGGTCGTTTCAGAACTTGCTAAGGTACCTGCCACACCTAAAGCAACTCCTCCTGCACCTAAAATAATTTTGGCGCCGCCGCCTACGTTTGTCTCCTTTGAGGCTGATTGTGTAGTTATCTCCCCACCAAAGGATGTCTGCAAATCTTTTAATGATGAGCCTGATACTTCAGTAAATATATTTGCAGTTGATGTGCTAGCCCACTTTTTTTCTAGACCAGCCCTAACACCAGGTAAAGCTCGTTCATCCATTGCTGAACTTAAATAAGGAACCACTATTTTTTCAGGAATAGAACTAACTTGGGAAACCTTAACTGATTGGCCATTTGGAAGTTGTAATTGAAAATGAGAAGTCCCTCTTGTCGCACCTTCTACCTTTTCATCAAATAATTTTTGTACCAAAATACGATACTTACTATCTAGCACCGTTTCTTTTCCTGATTCAGACGAAACACCCACAGTATCCAAGCAAATAGAGCGTGGATTTCTGTATTCAGGAAGTTCCATCGGCGTTGCTTTTAAACAGTCTTGAAGCCAAGGCTTCCAACTATCCTCAATATATTCCCATGCAGGGGTAATGGCATATTCTTTTATTCCTCCAGACACCGCCCAATAAGTTAAAACGAAAGGAATAGTTACCTTAGAGCCCGCAATTATCAAGGCGCCCTTTAGCAATAAAGCACCGGAAGCTTTTTCAAATGCAAACTCTCCTGCACGAAAACTAGCTTCTACCACATGGTCAGTTGGAGCAGTTAAACCAACACCCACTGTATTTTCATGCCACTTTAAAGCTTGGTGACCCACACTTAACCCTGTACCAATTTTACTAAGAACGGAAGAAGCTCTCTCAAGAGCTTTAAAATTAGCATGTTGTTCACGAAGTTCCTGAGCAAATGCCTTTCTCATACAATCTTTCCCGACAATCTTTTTTAAGTCTGTTCTTTGTTTTTTGGGAATTAATTTATTAACCACTTTTCCTGAGGTTTTTTTAAGATTCTGCACAGCCTTTGGAATGTTATGTACTTGAAATTCTGCAATGTCTTCGAATCGCTCCAGTGCATCCCCCATGCTTTGAAAAACATCAGGCTCATGCTCAGCATCTTTAGGTGATTCAACTTCAACTCTATCTGGAGGCGTCATAAAAAGCTCCTTTAATGATTTAAATTCCAATACAAAAAAACATAATTCACAAGATGTGGTTTAAAACGAACTTTATTTATGTTTTCAATAAAGTAGTTTCTTCTCATTAATAACTCAAATAACATAAGGACAAGACTCGTTGACTTGTCGTTCATCCCCAGAACGTAGGCCCCTCAAAAAGGCCGCAGTGATGTGGATGAGACTTTTCAGTTGGCTTTAGTCTTTGATGAGCACTGAAATGCCAAGGCCAATGATACCCGTGATCATGACATATTGATAGAACTTGGCGGTATAGCCTAAAAAGTGTTCGCCATGTGGTAACGTATGCGAGATGATGGCTCCTGCGATCATGGTAACCACAGGAATAAATAGGCTGCGTGTGCTGCTTTTGATTACCTGAAGTGCAGCAAAAATTAATAGCCCTGTGCCGATGTAGTTTTGGTATTTCCCAAAACCCGCCAATGTTACCTCAT
>JAUICE010000112.1 GCA_030428185.1 Gammaproteobacteria bacterium | reverse complement strand
CGAATATAAACATCTTTATGTTTAGTGATATCTTCTTCTTTGATAGGAGTAAACTCGCCATTAACCACAATATAAAAAGCTTGTCTTGCGCCACTTGTATTGTTTATAGAGTAGTGCTGATTGCTTTTAGGTGCTAAGCGTTCCATTGAGTCTTTTAATGCTTGCACTAAGACATTTTTTGCCTCAATCACATTTCTTTTTGCAATGTTCACTAGAGCCAGTTTATGCTTTTCGGGTTGCAAGAGTGTAAATCTTTGTGAAGAGTTGAGGAGTGGGGCGTTCGTTGTATCATATTGAGCTAACACCGGTGAGCGCAGCGTCTCTAATTCCGCTCTTTCTGAACGCTCAATACCATCATATTTTTTTTTGCCAAAACCAAAGAAGCGCTTAATATTGTTCTTCCATTGATGAGGCATTAGCGTCCATATAAGGCTTGCTGCAGTCAATGTTGCCGTGGCGACACCTAGTCCCATCAATACCGCAGGGCCTGCTGGAGAAATCATAACGGCTGTGACTAACGCGATGGTTAATCCGAGTAAAACAGTATTAAAAACGTTGGATGCGGCTGCTTGCAATAGTGCTTTACGTACACCTAGGCCTTTTGGCATGCGTAGTGCGTGAAATAAATTATGGAAAAATTGTGTCATTTGTAATACGACACCTGTTGCTAATGCGCCAACAAATAGAAGAGGGCCCAATGCAAATTCACCAAGGATCAAAGTCCCCAATATAGATGATAGCGCCAAGCCTGTGAGTAAACTCACCAAACCAAGGGTTACGGTATTAAAGGCAGACTTGTTGAGCGCTTTTTTGTAGCGAATACTCTCAACGATTAAATTTAAGCTTAAACTAACTGCCACCAATGGAAATAAAACAAAATGGAGTGGGCCACCAGTAAATGCTTCAGTGGTTTGACGTTTGGTAAAAATACTAAAAAGGCCTGTTTCTGCACTTTCTTTGATTAATTTAGCGACTCTTCCTAGTTGCTCACTAAGCTTCATGACTAAGACTCCGTTATGGATGATGCCTGCAATGGTACCGTTATACATGGGTGCTCGTAAAATAAACATTAGTTATGTGTTTAATAGTTAAAAACTATAATTCAATAAATATCAATTGATTATTGTTAAATCACGTGGATGTTCGGATTATCGACAGGTTAATAATTCATTAATCTTTATGGTCTATTATTAACCATATATTTTAAAAAAAAGTTTAATGGAGAAAATAGATATGCCTCTTTCACCAGATCAACAACATAACAACAAAAAGCCCAAAAAGCTAAGAACGTTAGTAAAGCAAGCTAGAAAGCTGGAGTCATCTTTGGGCTCACAATCTGAGTACAGGGTAGACCTTAATCAGTATCCTTTTTTAGCTAAGCTCGATGAGGATTTAGAGGAAATAAAGCAACTGATGAAACAAAAGAGTGAAGTGTATAAAAAAATATTAAGCTCTTTTGGGCGACAGACACCAGGTGGCCAAGACAGTCTTCCTAGAAAAAATAGATTAGGCACTTTAATACCGGAAAATCGTAGGTTAGGTGCTGAACTAGGACACAAGCTTCACTCTGTCATAGTAAATCTTAATGATCAAGCTCTTGAATATGAGAACGACCCCTTTATTGTAAATCGCATTAATCTTGTGATAATTCGACTACTAAAAGTATATAAAGAACTAGGGAAGGCGATTTATGATAGATGCAAAGAGCTAGAAATCGAATATCCAGTCATAAATGTATATCAAAAGACTGTAAAGTGGCATTCTTTTCAACTTGATGAGCATTTAGTTCTTGCTGATGGAAGATCTCATCGCGAGTTTATTAAAGAGCAACGCTTGAATTGTGAGCAGCGTCACAGAGACTTAGTTGATAGATATGGTAGCACTAATAGCAGTAATTTTTCTTTGTCTAGATCACTGATGGGTTTCTTTGCTAAAAGACGGCAATCTAGACAGGAAGGAGAAGCGATCGCTTCAACTGATATTTTAGTACACGAGCCTGCTGATGCATTGAGCCGTCTTGATGAATCTCTAGACTCCATGGGGGAAATAATAAACGTTGATGAGTTTAATAGGTCTAATCAGCAACCTCTAGAAGATGAGAATGACGTGGATGCTGTGAGGATCAATGATGCTGTGAGGATCAATCTCGAGCCGCCTCAGGATGATGACGATGATGACGATGATGATAATGCTCCAGATAGCATAACATCAACTGTGTGATAGAGAGCTAATCATGAAATCTTAAGCGGTTTTGGTATGTTAAGTATTTCTT
>JAUICE010000001.1 GCA_030428185.1 Gammaproteobacteria bacterium | reverse complement strand
TAGCAAGCTAGACCCGCTGCCGTTCGACTTGCATGTGTTAAGCATGCCGCCAGCGTTCAATCTGAGCCAGGATCAAACTCTTCAATTTAAACCTGTTTTTTGCTTTAACCTATATATAATAAGTCAAAGACTTTGTGTTGCGTCGATTAAACTCTAACGAATTTTTTACGGTGCTTATTAGCACCCACACAGTTCGTTTCTTTTTATCTTCTTAAAAATCGTTGAGTCCGCTGCCTCAAGAGCTGTGTATTCTACACCCAAACATTTTACTGTCAACGCTTTTTAGCATCTTTTTTTGTTTTTTTTATTAGTGATATCAATATTAATTCAACTAGTTCTCGAATTTTTCTAGTTGGTAGTTTTTCTACTGATGTTGTAATGGCTTTTCATATACAAAGCTTAAAAGCTTATCTTTACACTCACGATAATTACACCCTATCAAGCCCGAATAACGCTAAAGCAGCATATGATAACAAATACGGCTTACGAGTATTTTATCTAATGGTTACTTCGCTACTCCTTATTAATCAATCAATTATGTATTAAGTACAGTTAAAACGAGGTCTTGCGCATCTATTTTTGCTCAAATTGACTATATTTAATCATACATACATTTTTTTTTATAATTCTCATGTCCGAACCTAATGAGCTATTAAACATGAAACCGCCACCCGAAGCTTGGGAGGAAGCCGCTGCCTTTTTTAAAGGTGAGGCTGAAGGCAGCCGCAACGGTAATGCCCCTGAACAATATACCCAAATCCTAACCAATGATAGCTCGTATGAATTTATCTCGGTCAATAATCAAATATTTTCTATCTTAAGACCACTTAATGCCGAAGGAAACTCAAAAATCTTTTATGTTATAGACAGAGATAGTGTCACATTTTCTCTAGCGAGAATACCAAACTTTCGTGAAGTATCCTTTGGTATACCGAAAAAAGTTACCGAAGGCATGCAAATAGAGCAAGCATCTGGACTGGTTACCCATCATCAAACTGGACTTGTTTATGTGGGTATCTACGGAGGTGATATCGAGACACATGTCACTACTAGTTCCGACATGAGCGAATACCGCTACCTGAATATACCCATTAGTATTATGCCGTATTTAGGTAGAACTCTCAGACACCACCTTGCTGATGCTGAACAACCTCTTATAGACCCCCAGCGTATCGATTATGCAACTCAATTGGCTTATCAGGTTCACTGCGCCCATCAAGGTTATTTGACTAATGGTAAACCTTTTGCTGCTCTAGACATTGGTTTAGGGAATGTATGTGTTAATGAAGCAGGCCAAATTAAGCTCATTGATTTTGGTGACTCAGAATATAAGCCTGAAGAATTATTTGATCCGCGTAAAAACGCGGGTGGTGGAACTTTAGGATATAGACCAACCTATAAATTACAAAAAAAAATGACTAAAGGCGAACTTGACAATTTTGCTCTCAAGCGATGCTTAACATTTGCTGATAATTGTCAAATGGTTAACGGTTCACGTCAAGATGCAACAGAAAAGAACACTAATCCAAAGTTACTACCCGATGATTTTATAAAGGCTCATCCAATTCTTGCCCAGCTTTTATCCTCACCACCTTATACTGTAGAAGAGGCAGAGCAAGCCTTAAACGATGAAAGTCGTCAAAGACATGACTCTTCAATCACACCTTTATATATTTCATCTGCCATCGCAATTGCCAACTCTGATATAAGCGATGAAGTTATCAACGAAATTAAAGAGAACCATGAACTACAACAGGGTATTGTAACGCTACAATTTGCAGGACTACTCAATGATGAAAACTATCAAAAGTTATCCTCAAATCCAAATTTACGAACTTTAATCCAAAAATTAGCACCTAGCTTGCATACTATTTCTAGAAGCGAACTAAATAAAGCGATATCAGAAGGATTAAGCGACAATTATACATCCTTAAAAGACCTTATCACGAGCCCTCAAAATATTCAGTTACATAAACATCTGATAATCAACCGTATGGCCAACATTAAAGGTGAGAGTAAAGATGTAGTTGACGTGAAACCCTATCAGGAGATTTTAGATAAGCTAGATGCAAACTCTGTGATTAAACTCAAAGAAATTGATGATGACACTGTTTTATCAGAAGCCTTTCGCCTCTTAGAGCAGTACCAAGACAATCAAGAGTTATGCGCAACCGTCTGTGAGGTGCTTCATTGGTTATATAAAACTCAAGTATCCTCTGTAGAACTTGGGTCTTGGGAAGCTACTTTTAAGCAATATCCTAGACTTGCTGAACACCTGGTTATATTAAGACTATCTGAATGCTTAAATATGGGGCGTATTAATCAAGGTTATTCCATACAGGCAAGTAGTCACGCTAAGAGTATGAGGCTAGAGGAGACAATGGAAATAAGCGCCATTTTACCACAGCTTAATCCAGAACGCCTCGAATTTGCATTTACTCAAAGGATTGAAAACCCTGTGTATTACCAACGAATTCTTGAAATATGTAAAAAAGGCCCGGAAAAAAAAGCTAAACTTCTAAAATATCAGGATAGGTTGTTAACGTTAAAATCACCTTTTATCTATGACTTGGCGCTTAGACATCTCACTAAGTGCACTCAAACTGAA
This sequence comes from Gammaproteobacteria bacterium, assembly GCA_030428185.1. Taxonomy (GTDB): domain Bacteria; phylum Pseudomonadota; class Gammaproteobacteria; order Legionellales; family Legionellaceae; genus JAUICE01. Next base: position 91,623 of record JAUICE010000001.1, on the reverse strand, counting down.
AGTGACGCAAGAACTTTTCTAGATGCCTTGGAATATTTAGATAGCCTTAACGTCAACGATGATTCTAAAGCTCAACTAGCCAAAAAGCTAATTAAAACAAAAAATATAAAAACATATTGTGATGCGCTTTCCGTACTTAAGGCATGCGGACAACAAACAGACTTTAACTGGGATAGCCTAAATATCATATTGAATAGTAAAGAGCGCGCTGAAAAAATTGGACAATTTTCTAAGCTCGTTAATCTACTCCCCCCACAAATATTCCGTCAACTTGTTAGGATAGACGATAACACAGCCTTTAATCCAACACTTTACCTTAGAACTTCACACCATCTCAGTCGGCCAAAGACATTACGTTTTTTTAAACTAGAACTAAAAGCCCATAAAGAAGTTTACGGTAAAAATCCTGCATTACACAGCCTAAAGCTACAACAAGCTTTAAACCCTATAGAAACATCATTATTTAATAAAGGGCCTTTTAAGCTTATTGATATTCTAAATGGGCCTTGCACCGGCAACATGGTAAAGATTTTAGATGCACTTAAAGTTGAAACTGTCGTCACTCCCTTAATATTTATGAATGTTGCAAAAGGCCAGTTAACTGATGAAGAATTTAAAACTTACTTCCCTGCAGATGTTCAGCTTGCGATTATTGCAAACGAAGTCAATAGTGAACGCTATGAAGGTAAAACTTATTTAGGTATGGGTACTCCCGATGGTATAACCGCTATAAAAGCTATACTTGCATCTGAAGCGACCGATGAGGTAAAACTCAGTAACATTCATAAAATAACTGACAAAAAGGGTACGAGTAGTACACGCCTACCAATAGTGCAACAGCTCTATGGCTTAATCAAAAATGTTACAAATGACGCTACTCCAGATAATACTAGTGCGCTAAATGCCTCATATCAATGATGCTAAAGCTAGTCCAAGGCAAAGTCTTGAGGTTAGTCAACCGTCACTTGACTCACACGACGCTTACCCACCTGATAGATACGTGTACTACCTTTTTCTATCTGTAAGCTTTTATCAGATATTTTCTCGCCATCGATTTTAACCGCGCCTTGTTTAATCATCCGTAAAGCTTCAGAGGTTGAACTCACTAATCCCGCATCTTTTAACAAATGGCCTATCGAAATATGAGTTTCACTAATAGCTAACGTACACTCAGGAATATCATCAGGCAAGGCACCTTTTTGAAACCGATTAATAAAATCTTGATGCGCATCGTAAGCATCTTTATCACTATGGAAACGTGCGATGATTTCTTTGGCAAACTCTATTTTAACATCACGTGGATTGCCACCCTCATCAACTCGCTTTTTCCAAGCGATAATTTCTTCATCAGACTTAAAACTCAGCAAATCGATATATCGCCACATTAAATCATCAGATAAGGACATCAATTTACCAAACATTTCTTTAGGTGGCTCTGTAATGCCGATATAATTTCCTAGTGATTTGGACATTTTTTTAACGCCATCAAGCCCCTCAATTAACGGCGTCATCATGACTACCTGAGGTGTTTGCCCGAAATGTTTTTGAAGCTCACGCCCAACTAGCAAGTTAAATTTTTGATCGGTACCACCTAGCTCAACATCAGCTTGTAGGGCAACCGAGTCATATCCCATAACCAAAGGATATAAAAATTCATGTAGTGCAATCGGCTGACCTGACTGATAACGCTTAGAAAAATCATCACGCTCTAGCATTCGTGCAACTGTATAAGTAGCACTTAAATGAATCATATCGCTTGCAGATTTTGTTGCCATCCACTCAGAATTAAAACGAATTTCTGTTTTTTCTTCATCAAGAATTTTAAACACTTGCTCTTTGTAAGTTTGAGCATTCGCTTGTACTTCTTCCTCAGTCAATGGCGGTCTTGTTGCGCTCTTACCACTAGGATCACCAATACGCCCCGTGAAATCACCAATTAAAAAAATAACCTGATGACCTAAATCTTGAAACTGTCGCAATTTATTTAATAAAACAGTGTGACCTAAATGTAGATCCGGAGCAGTTGGATCAAAGCCTGCTTTAACCCTTAACGTTTTACCGCTACTCAAACGCTGAACTAACTCATCCTTTAATAAAACTTCTTCCACACCTCTTAATAATAAGGACAGTTTAGCGTCATCATCTTTCATAAAAAAATCACTTCAAGTTGCTTTGCTTTAAAAGAGTGAGTATCTTAGTTGAATTTTGACGATAATAGTACCCCTAGCAATAGACACGAATAAAAACTAATCTATTTTAATGAAAACATGAACATGATAAAGAAATATTTAAATAAAAAACATATAGTTATATACATTGCCATACTAGGCATTGGTCTAGTTATACTGCCATCCATGATTAAAAAGATACGCTTCATGCAGCGAGATCATAGAAAGGAAATTACTCTCTTATTGCCTCAACCAAATACTACTGAGCAATCGCTGGATACTCGTCCCGAGCTTAAGTGGCAAGAAATAGTAGCTAAAAACGGTGATTCACTGTCTCATTTATTTAAGCGTGCAAAGCTTTCTGGTGAGTTACTTCAACAGTGGCTAGCACTTAGTGAATATAAAACACTACTTGCACAAATTACACCAAAACAAACTTTTTCGGTTTTAAAAGAAAACAATAAACTAAAAAAAGCTCGTCTTTATCTTTCTAAATCACAGTATTTAGAATTAACCCATGAACAAGATCATTTAAATGAGGCGCTTATCACGCTTAATCTCAACAAAGAGCTGGTCAAAAAGACCTTCGATATCTCTTCCAGTCTTTTAGCCGATAGCAGTAAGCAAAAAATACCAACTGAAATTATCTATCAGCTCCTGAGTATATTTAAACAAAAAACAAACTTCAGCAAGGATGTTCATCCTGGCGATAGTGTTACTATTGTCTATGAAACTCAAAGTCTAGGCGATGAGCTGATTAAGAATGGTCCTATTCTTGCCGCCAGTCTAAAGCTAAAACATAAAACGCTACAAGCTATTCGCTTCGGCGAAGATGAACATACCGTCTATTATTCCCCTAACGGCGAAAGCCTTGCGTTAGGATTTGATAGATATCCGATTAAATTTACACATGTAGGCTCTGTGTTCAATCTTCATCGCTTTCATCCAATTTTACATATTAATCGCCCGCACCGAGGCATCGACTTGGCTGCATCGCTTGGAACCCCGATTAAAGCAGTTGCCGATGGCATCGTCGATCATATTGGTCCTTTAGGTGGCTATGGAAATATGGTGAGGATAAAACACTCTCGTAAATACGAAACCGTTTATGCACATATGCTACGCTTTAAACGTGGTTTGAAAAAAGGTGATCGAGTGATGCGCGGTAACATCATCGGTTATGTTGGGCAAACTGGTCTTGCAACCGCCCCACATTGTCACTTTGAATTTCATATCAATAGAAAAGCAGTCAATCCAGCAACTGTACATTTGCCCCATGCTGCAAGTGTTGCCAAAAATGAGCGTCAAGCATTTAAATTGCGCGCAGAAGAAATGCTTACCCTACTCGAAAAGCCTTTAGAGACTTCAGTTGGATAAAATCTATACCCCTGTCCTTCCATAATGCATGTTTTTGAGCTTTGTCAAATCACCAATCTTTGGTATTTTTCTCAATCGGAATGGAATAGCCATTCCTCAATTAAAAAAATCCAAACCTTAATCATTTGACTGTGCTCAACCTACAAGCTAACTATAAAGGCTTATTTAAATTTTTTATATCGTTAGGCACAAAGATTTATCTCTTTAGCTCACAGTAAATATTCAAGTCTAAAAACGCGCATTATGGAGGGACAGGGATATATAGCAATACGTACTAATTTATTTCAACTTAATAAAAACACTCTAAATTTCAATAGGTATTTTTTCTCACATAACTTCACATCAATGTAGAAAATATACTATATCACTTTTTAAAAGTAGGTTAACAAATTCTTAAGGCTCTTTTGTTAATATCTTTCAATCGTTTTAGCTTTAAATTATTCAGACTCATAGAGGATAACTATGATGAAATTAATACACTTTTTATCTCGGCATCGCGGCTATAACGTCGTTAAATCAGCAAAAGCTTCTAATCTATCGGAACTATCCGACTTGTATCTACTGAATGATAAGCAGCTAGAAGAGTTCTTATATAGCTTAAAATCAAACTTCGCATTATGTGAGATACTAAAATCACAAAAAGATAACCCAGACTTAATTAATAAAATTTTTACCTGGCTTAAAAAAATTGTATCGTCAAATACACCTAAAGATATCACATACATCAAAGTAGTCATGCCTTGTTATAGTTCACTACTATCTCTTTTTAGATACATTTCAGTTAAGAGTATTGTAGACTTATACAGACAAATTTCTGAAAATTTTACTGACGATACCAGACCAGCCAAAATTCCTTCATATTTTAATCTTTATACAATGATGTCTAGTGAATACAGATTATTTGTAGACGCAGATAGCTTATCTCTTCTAATACGATGTTTTTTTACTGATAGGCTAAATACTTTACCTAGTGTAGCACCTTCTTTAGAAGACATGTTTACTGCTTGCTTAAAATTACCCTCATCTTTATCAAAGAAACTTTGTCAAGAATATGTTGCTTTTTACTGTAGTCAAAAGATATTGTCAGAATATGAACTAAAAAATTTTTTCCAAGAAAAGGAGATAAGTGAATCACAACAAAAACAGTTTCGTGACACATTTAGAGTAATTATTGACGAAAAAGCACATCGTCATCCTTACTTTTGGTCTAAAAATATAGTTTTTCATATTCAAAGTATGGGAGAAAACCAAATTCGTGATTTTTTAAAAATTTACCCAAATATTCTAAAAGACAGCTCTTATTCCAGCATCTATCATTTATCAACCAAACTCCCCATGGAACATTTAAAGCTTATTTTAGAGGCTTGTAAGCAAGATGTTTTTAATTCGTGTTATAGACAGTTTTTTAGACTACTCACTTCAATTGAAGACAAAAAAACAAAAATGATACTAGAAATATTTAAAGATAAACTTGCAGAGACAATTCCAGTAATCAACAGCAACCCATGTTGCTACTCTACGAAACCATTTGAAGCTCTAAACTCTACACAGCTTGCTATTATTTTTCCTTCATATCGAGAAATAATTATTAGCTTTGCTCAACAAAACGTTGAATCTTTTTATCACTGTATAAAGCATCTAATTAAGCCATTTCGTGATGAAGTAATTGAAAGCAGTATTCAAGGCGTGCTCTTAGATATTAAAAGGTCTATTAATGAAGCAGAACTGACTAATAACTATTGTCTAATAGAAAAAAAAGTTCTATTGCTTGAAAAGACTCTTACCAAAAATGAACTTGAAAATCTAGTATATAAGGATACTACTATAGAATCATTTTTCTCTAATGAGAGAATAGGGGCCTATCTTACATGAAAAGATAAATCTCAACTTCAAAACTTGTCTTGTCTATGACCATTACCGAATTTCCATATTTTGATAGATCAAAATAAGACGCTTGAATGTTCAAGCCTCTATACTCAATACTCAACCTATTATGCATAATCGTCGACTATTTAGCGGTAATTCACGTGCGTTCTTAATCACAGATATAGTCGCTGACTCATGAACAACCCCCACATGATGTCTAATGGACAAGATAATACAAGAGAAAATAACAGTCTAAGCACTCCCTCTTTAAAACTGTTAAGACATGATAAATTTTTGCCTACATGGAGTGCTCAGCTAAACAGCCAATGGCATATCCAAACTGAAGCTACAACCCCTGTTAAATCAGCGAGTAATCCAACAGGGATCGCATAACGTGTTTTAGAAATACCAACAGCTCCAAAGTAAATAGCAATAACATAAAAAGTGGTTTCAGTACTACCCATCATTGTTGCCGCAAGTTTTGAAATAAATGCATTTCCCCCGTGGGTTTGCATAATATCAGCCATCACAGCATTAGCTGCACTTCCTGAAAAAGGACGAATAATCGCCAGCGGCACAATATCAATAGGGATCCCAAGCTGCTGTAATACTGGCGCTAAAGCATGTGTTAATAAACCAAAAAAACCTGAGGCTCGTAACATGCCTATTGCAATTAAAAAGGCTAGAAGATAAGGAAAAACTTTAAAGATAGTCAATCCCCCTTCAATAGCTCCATGAGTAAATACAGAAAAAAGTTTAACGCCTTTTAATCGAGCATAAATAGGTATGAAAGCAATAAACGTGATAAATAGTGTTTTTGAAAAAATACTCAACATCATGTCTGACTTCTCTTAAAAAAATAATCAAAACGAGCGCACTTTTTAGCTAAAAAAATAGCAACAATCGTAGAGCAACATGTAGCAAAAAATGCGCTGACAATCACTGAATAAGGATCAGTAGCACCAGTTGCAATTAAAAAAGCAATTGCCGATGCGGGAATTAGCTGGATACTTGAGGTGTTAATCGCCAAAAACATGCACATAGCATCACTTGCTCGAGAACTATGATTATTTAAACGGCTAAGCTCTCGCATTGCTTTTAGTCCCAGTGGTGTCGCTGCATTAGCTATACCTAACATGTTTGCACTCATATTTAACACAATAGCGTGAATAGCTGGATGATCACTAGGGATATCTGGAAACAAATACCCCATCAATGGCTGTAAGCGCTTTGAAAGTTTTTTTATTAAACCAGCAGCCTCAGCTAAATTAAGCAAGCCCAACCAAAAGCCCATAAATAAAAAAAGGGAAAACGCTAACTGAACACAAACCAAAGCATAATGAGGAACGGCCATCAATACAGCATCTAAGGTATGATTATAGGCACCACACAAAAGTGCAATACCCACTAAAATAAACCATATAACAAAAAGCATAATTATCCCTAGTAGTAGATTAAAAAAATCTTATCATGATGAGCAGATAAATATTTAATTATTTTTTTGAATAATTGAGCTTCACAATAAGATATACCCCTGTCCTTCCATAATGCGCGTTTTTAGACTTCAATATTTACTGTGGCCTAAAGACAGAAATTCTGGCTTTTTTTAACCTAAAGGCTAAAACTAGCATTTCAGAGCAGATTGAGTATACTCATCAATAAAAAGAAACTGATAATGAAACAAAACATCAAAACCATTATTTGTCTTTTAATTGTATCTCTAACGCAAAGTGTTTTTGCTCAAAAAAAAACCACCAATAGTGATAAAGAAATTCAACAAGCCTATCAAAACATAAAAATACATATGCCAATAAGCAAGCGAGTAGAGCTTTTTAGTCATTATTTTCTTAAGCGTCGATATTTGCTTGGAGCATTGGGAGAAGGTAAAAATGGCAATATGGATAAAAACCCCCTCTATAGAACCGATAGTTTTGACTGTCAAACTTACGTCAGTACTGTTCTCGCATTAGTAAAATCAAACAATTTAACTGAGTTTAAAAAACGAATTATTGATATCAGATACAGTAATAACCAACCAAGCTTTTTAACAAGAAATCATTTTGTAAGTGCCGATTGGAATACCAATAATCGAAGCAAAGGCTATCTTGTTGATATCACCAAACGTATTTTCGATAAGCAGGGAGAGCCTGTCTACGCCTTGGCCCGTGCTGAAATCAATAAAGCGAGCTGGGTAAAAAATATTATCAGACGTAAAAAAAATAATAGTGAACTCGGTTATGAGTTAAAACAAAAAATTAATGGGCTCAAAACGGTTAAAGCAACTATCCCCTACATCCCCTTGAATAGCTTGTTTTTTGCTAACCAAGAAGCCAATACATTTCTTTTTAATCAGATCCCTTCCGGCGCAATCATCGAAATTGTTCGACCTAATTGGGACTTAACGAAATCGATAGGTACGCGTTTAAATGTTTCACATATTGGTTTTGCAATAAGAAAAGATAATCAACTATATTTTAGAGAGGCTTCTCAAATAAAAAAGAAAGTCGTCGATATTCTTCTTACAAAATATTTAAAAAAATACATTAATAGTCCAACGATTAAGGGTATTAATATTCATATTATTCAATAAAATATTAAATATTAAACCGGTTGGTAAAAAGATCCACCGGAAGGAGTGGCCATCGCATTACTGCAAGTTTTAGTAACCCAGTATGTGCATCATCTCTAATGAATAGGATTATATTTTTTCCCTTAATCTTTAGCATCAGTTTAAAGACATCATTTGGATAAGTTTTCAATAATGTTGCATCACTTAACAACCTAAATAATTGCCAAGATCCTGCTACTCTTTTCGTAAATACATTCTCGTGTAAGTCAAGTAGTTTTATATACGCTGGTCTCTTGTCATCAAAGATATTGAGATGTAAAGACTGCCAACGCTCAGGACCATTTTGATAGCGGAAAGTTTGACCATTGATAGAAACAAATGCTTGCCTGAATAAATGATTAGGAATACCTTTAAGTGAAATGACTAAAGACTCCTTATGTCCATTCATTAAATTTGCAAGGTTATACAAAGATTTTAACTGAAGTAATGTTTGAGCATTCAACAATATACCATAATGTAACCATTGTTTAGGGGCCCATCTATATGTATGTGTATCAATAAAAGGTTTCAAGTATTGATTAAATATACAAAGAAAACTATGTCCGCCATCGATAAGTATATGTCTAAGATCAGCGTATACAATAGTTTTTTCATTATAAATAGTTAATGGATAGTCTGTTTCAAAATCTTTTTCAATAAGCTCATTAATAAATATTTGCCAGTGATGCTGAATATTACTTTGAACTTTCTTCAAGGCATATCGCCAAGTATTCGTTAAAGGTACCATAGATATCTCTTCTAACTGAGGTATCGCACTTAAAGTTAACGTTTGTTCTCTTAAAACACAAAAAAAGCTTTTTGTCTGACAACCATCAAGACTATAAATAGCCTCTCTATTGAGCATGCTTTTATCGAGCTCTTCAACAGTACTAGCTGCGCGCTTAAAACCATCTAAAATCGGCTTCATACGCTGTTTAGCAGTTTCAAGAACTGTTAAGTGTTGGAATGTTGGTGCATATTTTGAAGATAAGAAATGCATCAGCACATCATCATTAATCATTGATGAAAATTTTGCACTACGCGCTTTATATTGAAGCCTATCAACAGCTTTAAACACCTGCTTTAGCGCAGTGTGCAAATTTTTCTTTGTCACTAATTGAGCTAATGTTGAAATATCTGAATGTGTATAAACGAGATAACGCCAATTATGTATGTAGTCATTCATATACAGCGATAACACAGTTAGTTTTTCTGTATGCTCTAATTCCTCAGATAAGAGTAAGGGTTTAATATACTTTCTATATCCCTTATAAGAGTAGAGTTTGGATGGAAGACTGAGTAATTGATTATGATGCTCACTTTGCTTCTCTAAGTACAGTGCCTTGAGTTTAGCCTTTATATAAAGAAAGTCTGCAAGATATTGTTCCATTAATGATGAACGTATCACTCGATTCTCATTCAATACCTCGTTAAATGCATGCCCAGCATTAATACTATTTACATAAGACAAAAAAAGTTGAACTGGAAAATGATAAGAATCACCATCTCTAAACCATATATAATTTAGGACATACGAAGCCAAACCTCTATCAACGTGATGTGTCATTAAGCAGTTAAGTAAATCCAAGTATAGTAGTGCTCTGATAGCTTTTTTTCTTGGTACCGTTACCAAATGTTTTACTTTGCCAATTTCACTAAACAAGGTATTAAATATTTTTGGATATATATCTTCCGCGAAGTGTTTGTTTACTTTGCTTAAATAGCCATCATAATGATACAGCGTCGATAGAAATGAAGTTTCATCAACTCTCTCAAAAAGGCTTAGTTTCTTTAATTGTTGCCTCCTCTTTTTTATGCTATTTGTCTTTGACATATCATTAGTGAGCTCTTTGATGAATGAGGCCTCATGATGATTTTGCTTGATTTTTAGACTAAAGCTATAAACGCTAATTATGAATAAACTTAGCAAGCACAGCCATCCAATAGTTGAGAAGAAGACGTTTTTATTTTCTGATAGATACTTTGAAATATAGCTTTTAAATTGAGTGTTTATTTGCTTAGAATCCACAAGCTCATAATAAATTGTGCTTTCACTCTCTTTATTTAAACTATTTATGGTGTTCATATGGCGCATCATTGAAAAACAAGCCTTCAATTTGTCATCATCTTTATCTGCTAATAATTGCTTTAGTGCTTCCTGCTTCAACGATTTAAAAGAGATATTAGGCTGTGTCATGCCACATGGGGATAGCTGATTTATTACAAAAATCACTTTTATTTGTGGTTTTTTTTTATTACATACCAATAGGGCTTTTATCAGCTCAATTAATGCTCCATTATATGATGCATTGAGTATAAGGTAGATGTGGTCATATTGTTCCAGGTTATTAATCTTCTCCATTTCAGTAACTAAGTAAATAGAAGTGAATTTTGCTGGCTTAAGTTGATTTATAATCTCATCATCCACACATAATGCTAAAATAGTTTTTGTGCGATACCGCTTAGTTTTTGTAATCCATTTTGCAATAAAATTTCTATAAATCTTACTTGTCCATGCAACACATTTGTTTATCTTGCACCTAGTTATTTTAATTACATGAAGCTTCTTATACATTATGAAAGGACAGAGGCATAAATATCATACAATAAGCAATACATATCAAAATAATAAATTCCAAAGAAACACATCAACGATATGAGTATAAATATTAATCTTTTAAACAACGCCGTACGATTTATTAATTGAAAAAGAAGTTTATTATCTTGTCTGACCTTTTTTTGTTTTTTGAGCGCCACCTCAACACTACTGATCATTTTTCTACGCTGAACTTCTCCATCAATAAAATACTGACCACGAAAGCCTTGTAATAGGATCAAGTAATACAAGCAAAGCGTTCTGTAGTCGTGATGATGTACTAAGCGATAAATATTTTGGTAGAATTCTGTGCCTGCTAATACAGTATTGAATACTTTCTGTTGCAACGGATGAGACTGCCAAAAGTCCTTTTCTTTGTGATGACTCACTAAAACCACCTCATCAACAAATGCGATTAGTGGATATATCAAAGACAAAGAATATTCACTGTCTTGAACTTTTTGTATTAGCCCGAGCATTTCGTCTCGTAACCGATGTATACTAAGCGAGCGGTTTTGATACGCATCTATCCAATAAAGTCCGTCAAAATATACTATAAAAATATTCATGACTCTCCTTCACATGAAATCCATGCGCGCTCTATTTCATGATAATCCATGTAGTAAAAGAAAATAGACTGATCTTTTTTTATCATCTGCCAATGCTCTGATGTTTTATATAATTCTAGCTTTATCTTATCTCCATTTGAGGCTGTAGGTAGAACGGTAAAATCTAATCCTGGGGATGCAGAAGCAATAACTTCTGCCTTAACGCTTGCTGATGAAATTTTTATTTTATCTAGATTAAACTGATAACTGTCTGTTTTAAACTGAATAGTTAAAATACAGTTTTTTGTTTGCAGGTGTTGCTCTAAAAGACTAGCCTCATAAGCACCATCACTCGCTCTACTCATATATAAAAGCAGATTTTTTTTATCTTTAAGTTTGTTTAATATTTTGCTAAATGCCTCAAGTATAAAACCATAGCTTGACGCAATATCCATATGTTCGTAAGTAAAACATGTCGCCAACCAATTTTTATTGATAATAGCCAGCTCAATACAGTACGCTTCTATTGATTGATAGAGTACATATGGATGAACCTTAGTATGAATGAGCGCTTGCTTCATTATGCTAAGTAATTGGATACTGGCCTTTTGTGCAAATATGACATCATCTTTTTGACAATGATCTTCATTAAATAATTTAAATGCGTCGATAATATTCCTAAGCTCTATTGAAATTTTATCTATCAAGTCTAAACAGCTACTTGTAACACCTATTGATAAAATCGGAGGTATATAGTCAGAAACCAGTTGATAGCTTTGTTTTTCTTGTTTAACAGTTGCTATCTTAATTGCGTTTTTTGGGTATTTTGGCTTATCTAAAACCAAACTCACATTTACATGGATAAAAATTAGCTCACGTTTTTTATTTTCATCATACTCATCGGTTTTTTCCTCATATTCTACTACCCAGCTGCAGTGCTCTTTTTTATGCTTTGGATAACCATTGAGATTGAAAACCATATTGGTTTGTGGCCACTCTAGATAGATATCATGAACTGTTTCGGTTAATGCTACAGATAAAGACTCACTATTTAGCTCAGTAAACGTCAGTTGATGGCCTGATGGAAAAATTATATCCATGGCTTTAATTGAAAAAACGTTTAGCAATAGTTGTTGCTTATCAATAATAAGCTCTTTTAGCCCCCATTGATGCGGACTGTTTATATTAAGCGACTGGTGAAATTTTTTACGTATTTCTGCATCTATCCATTGAAAATGCTGTTGTGATAATACGACACCTTCTGCCCATAAGATTTTTTTATTATCACTCATTTTTTTATCCTCAATGCTTCACTTTGTAAGTCAATATCAATTGAGAATATGTTTTTGGGTAAAAAGTCAGGAAGCTTTATATAATCACGCCAATTATTTTTTTTATGACGAAAGTATGCAATAGCTGCTATATATTGGGTTTCTTTATTTAACCGCCAGCGAATTGTTTTTTTCTCATTAGGCGCGAGGGTTAACTGTTTTTCTTCTAATGAAACAATAGGATTTTGAATATCGATAAAGTCATCAAAATCACTGTGTTTAAACGCATCAACTTCATCGAGTTGATATAATCTGATGGCAACAGGTAAAGATCGATAGGCTTTGCTATGGTTTAACTCTTTTGCTGCGCGCAACCGAACCGTTATTGATGGCTCAGTAAATAAAGCACACGACGACAACAAGAAAACGCCAACATAAGCGATGAAACGCGACATTAACTAACTCCATTTAGTCATTGAACTTGCGTATACAACGGTATCATTGACGTTTTTAATTGGCAAATATTTTTATGCTTAACCTATCAATTTATTACTGCCAAACAGCCTCTTAGTTAGAAAAATGAAATGTTTTATCTAGTTTGTCATAACTCTTTGTATGCACCTTACCCACAAGGCAAGCGAATAAAGAGTATCGCTGGTAGTCAATGGCATCAATAACCGATTGGTGTTTAAAAATATCTTTTCTATCTTTCTCCGAGAGTGTATGCACTGCCTCACGTAACTTATTTGCTTTCCTTTTACAGCCAAAACTAAAAAAATGTTTACTTTTATCATCAAAATGCTCGATTAATTTCAACACTGCTTGATACTGGCCACCTTCAAGATTTGTTTTAAGTCTTTCAATTTTTTCAATCTTGTTTTCAGCCTCGGTTATCATTGTGGACTTATCCTTAATGCTTTCCAAACTAGAACTAAACGTATGACGCATAACATTTAGTGCTGTAAGCACTGCATCATAGCCTACAAGGTCTTGAGGAATGCCTGTATTATCTTCAAGTTCTATAGGGCCAACCAGTGGTGATTCAATTTCTAAAATTTCATTGCGTAGCTTAAAATATTTCTCTTGTAGACGCTTCCAAGTAATATTGCATACCGCATCACTTCTTTCAAAGCTTGCAATATCTTCTAAAAGCTTTTGAGCATCACCCAAATCTTCTTTTTTTGTCGAGTGTAAGCTATATCTTCTCGATTTAAATGACTTAAGCTCATTTGTAAGCGCTTGATGACTATCTAATAACCTCAGCTTTGCATCAATTTTTTCTAAAGTGGCATTATATGCTTCCATTAATTTTTGCTCTTGCTCTTCAGCCTCTTTGACTTTTAGCTGTTCAAGAAATTGCGCTAAATCCCCCTGTAACATATGTAATTGTATGTTTTTTCCTTTCGCCTCATCATTAGTTGTCACCTGAATTTGATTCATATCTTCTACACGCCTATAAAGCGCATTAGACAATTCACCGAGAGCATTAATTTTCAGTATCAACTGATTACACTTCTCTCGAAGCTCATCATATTGCTGTAAAGGCGTATTCCCCATGAGTTTTGCAAGTAGACTATAGCTTTGCTCTTGCTGCTTACAAACACCCAACATTTCTCTTAAACCGTTAATAACCTCTAGTGCATGATGATAGTTATATCTTTTTCTAATGAATCCATGTGTCCCAGAAGCTTCTAAACGTACGGCAGTGGCATTTATCCCCTGAATTAACTTATTTTTTAACTCATCGCTACTCTCAAAAGATAACTTAGCTAAACTTTGATATAAGTCTTTAAGTGCCTTTATAGATGAAGGTAAATATTTTTTCTTTGAATTTGCAGAAAGAATATCTTCTAATTTCTGAATCGATGAAGAAATTTTTTGTAGCAATTGTGCATGAAACTCATAAAATTTCTTAGGCTTACGTTCCCCTTCATAGGTATTGTGCGCCGCACGCAAGTGACTGCGATAATTATCTTTTGTAAGTGGCTCACTTAGTATTGACGTGTAAAATCGAAAGTAATTTTTAGAATATGCTTCCCACTCCTCAGGGGTTAGTTCTTTTTTAATTTCATCATATGCACTACGCTTTGCTGCATTCACTTTATTATGATTTGCGACATCCTGAGTAATCTTATCAACTTTTTCTTGTAACACCCCTAAGCGACTATTAGCAAAAGTATACGACTCAATAACCGTTTGTGGCTCTGTGGTGTTTAACGTAACTAATTTTACAACTTGGCCACCAGCATCAGGAACTTCTTTAAATGGCGTAATTGCATGAACCTTTACGTCAGTTAAGCCTTGTGCTTTTAACTCATTGAGAACGACTTGCGCGAGAGGCTCTTGTCCCTCATACCAATAACCTGCCTCACAAGAGAGTAAATATAGATGCTTAAGCGCCTGTGGATTATTACCATACTTTTGGGCTATTTTTGTTGCAATTGTTTTTGCATCCATTCCACCAATATATTTTGGTTTGTCATTAAAAAAACCCTCACTGCTATGAGCAATAATAGTTAACTCCTCATCACAAAGCTCATTACAGTTATCAAAAGCATCGACTCTCTCTTTACCAGAAGATAAGCCACGCCCTGCATCAACATCATTTTGCTCTACGCCTAAAATCGTCATATATTTCTCATGCACTTCAAATTTTGTACAAAATAATGTCACATACCTATTCTTAGGTCAATCCTTGCTCGTGACATGGTGAAAAGAAAGAGTTGATCTTTTTGAGAACTATTTAGCTTAATCTAAATTTACGGTAGGATGTCCATAGACTATTTTGTTCAAAATCCATTATGAAAAAACTTTTTTGCTTACTTGTTCTCTCTACATATTGTTTAAGCGCTTGCCATCAAATCCTGACTACTGATGATAAACAAGCCTTAATGCCTAGTGATAAATATCACGAAAGCAATAACCGTCCCCTAGAGCAAGATGATAAAGAGGTGGCTACTACAAGTAAGGGCTTTGCATTCCACACTAAATCAACCAGAAACACTAACTATAGCCCCCCCCATGAACAAGTGTTTAGCCGTACTAACTATCTTCATAACAAGAAATTTATTATCAAAGCATTAGAAAAAGAAAGCATTCAAATCATAAATGAAGGACACCGGATTACTATTCTCATACCTACTGATCTTTACTATGTTTTTGATACTGAGCGCTTAAATGATCTACGCTATCCGGTACTAGATATGGTTGTAGAGCTTATTCATTGTTTTGATGAAAAAGATATTTTTGTTAGCGCATTTACAGATGATGTCGGCTCCAATGCACATAAACGCGCCCTAAGTCAAAATAGAGCTAAAAGTATGATGGCTTTTTTATGGGCAAGAGGTATTTCTAGGAAAAACTTACACGCTGCAGGATATGGAGATAAATTCTCTATTGGTAATAATCAGCTGATTCGTGGCTCAGCCTTTAACCGTCGCGTTGAAATTCAATGGAGCACCTAACAAAAATACGCATTGATACGCGCTTAATTGGTGGCATATTACTGGTAGTTGGCACCTCCATCGGTGGTGGTATGCTTGTGTTACCTGTGAGTCTTGCTAGCACTGGCTTTATTGATTCAACCCTTTTTTTATTTGCAAGCTGGCTTGTCATGACCTTGGGTGCACTACTCTTGCTTGAAGCAAGTCTATATTTGCCTCAAGGGGCGAATATCATTTCCATGGCAAAACTAACTCTTGGAAAGCCTGGCATGTTCATAGCGTGGTTTTGTTACCTTTCTCTGCTCTATACGCTTTTATCAGCCTATATTTCTGGCGGCAGTGATGTCATGTATGCCAGTGCACGACTCATTGGTATTTACCTTCCTAAAACCGTTAGTATTATTGCTTACGTCTGCGCACTAGGGACAATTGTTTACTTAGGCATAGTACTCGTTGACTATTTCAATCGTGGCTTGATGTTTATTAAACTCGGTATTTATTTTATTTTAGTCTTATTAATTGCACCACATATCTCTGTTACCTACCTCAAAAGTCATCATGTTAAAGCCATTACTAGCGCGATGATGGTCTTAATCACCTCATTTAGCTTTGGTTCCATTGTACCAAGCTTAAGAGATTACTTTGCCGATGATATTCCAAAACTTAGAAAAATTATTATCATCGGCTCGTTTATCCCCTTAATTTGCTATATTGCTTGGAATGCCGTCATTCTAGGGGTTATTAATTTAGAAGATTTTAATATCATACTCACGAGTAAAACGCTCACATCAACATTTACAGATAAGCTCCAACAGGCAACACATAATCATTTGATCACTGAATTTTTCAGAGGATTTAGTATTGTTTGTCTACTAACAGCCTTTTTAGCTGTGAGTATTGGACTATTTGACTTTATTGCCGATGGTCTTAATCTTGGTAAAAAAGGCGTGCATGGAGGATTTGTATTTCTGTTAACCTTCTTACCACCAACCCTGATTGTTTTAGCTTATCCAGACGCATATCTATACGCTATTCGTTTTGCTGGACTACTATGTGTCATCTTATTGCTTTTGTTACCCGCCTTAATGGTCTACCAAGCTCGCTATCATCTCAAGCTCAAGTCTGAATATCGGCTAAAAGGCGGTAAAGCGCTACTATTATTTACCCTAATCACTGCCCTCACACTTATTGTCATTGCAATAACAACATTATGAAAGGACAGGGGGATAAAAACATACGGCTCGATTATTCTTGAACAAAATTTGAGCTTAAAGTACACTGTACGATTACATTTTATCGTATGAAACAATCCAATGTTACTATCCAAAAAATTTATTGGTGGTTTACTGCTGATTATCGGAACCTCTATTGGTGCAGGAATGCTAGCCTTACCAGTTGCCACAGCCCAAGCTGGATTTATGAATAGTCTTATTTTTTTAGTGTTTGCGTGGGCAGTGATGCTTATCGGAGCACTATATATTTTAGAGGTTAATCTTTGGTTTAACCCTGGTGCAAACATGGTCACCATGGCACAAGAGACTCTTGGCATCTTTGGTAAGTCTATTACTTGGAGCTGTTATCTTTTTTTACTGTATACACTTTTATGTGGTTATATCGCTGGTGGTGGCGATGTGTTTCATGCGCTATTAACTAATGTTCATTTCTCGCTACCTCAGTCACTGACTACAATTATATATGTCGTTATTTTTGCATTGATTGTCTTTACTGGTATGAAGGCTATCGACAATACAAATAGTTTTCTTATGTATGTAAAAATGAGTATTTTTATATTACTACTCTTTTTTGTTTTTCCTCATATTGAAGTCATAAAACTAAAAGGTGGGCAAGTAAGGCAGATACAGCCTGCATTAATGTTGCTGTTCACCGCTTATGGATTTGCTATTATCATTCCAAGCTTACGCGAATATTTTCATTCTGATGTGAAGAAGTTAAAAGCGCTAGTGATTACTGGCTCACTATTTCCTCTTATTTGCTACATTGCTTGGAACGCAGCCATTATGGGAGTCATCGCTAAAAGTGGCCATCCTAGCCTTTACGAGCTGTGGAAAAGTGCGCATACAACTTCTGAGCTTGCATCAGTCTTAGGCACAAAAGTGCACTCAACAGCTATTGGTCATTTATTTAGACTATTTAGCAGCATCAGTATGTTGACGGCATTTTTAGGTGTTTCTCTCTGTCTTTTTGATTTTTTAGCCGATAGCTTGAAACTAGCCCGCAATGGTAAGCAAGGACTCATGCTACTACTTTTAGTTTTTACTCCACCACTATTAATAGTTCTAGCAAAGCCTGATATTTACCTACGTGCTTTAAGTTATGCTGGTTTTTTCTGTATCATTTTATTACTCTTGTTACCTGCATTAATGGCCGGCTTTGGGCGCACTCACTTTAATACATCTAGAATGTTTAAAGTATTTGGCGGTAAAGGTTTAATTACTCTTATTGTAGCGATAAGTCTCGTCTTGCTCCTGAGTGGGGTATTGGATCTCTTCTGCGCGTCTTGTATCTAAAAGCGATTTTAATACTTTAAATGACACATTTTGTAATTCTATTTGATAAAGATTCACCCCCTGTATCTGTTTCACACAAACAGTTACAGGTGTGCGTCCAAAGAACTCCTCTAGGCATTTCTTCTTTTTGACAAGCGCCATGATGTCTTCTTGAGTCTGTAACAAGTCCCCTTGTTCACACCTTGCCCATTCACCATCCAGTGCTAAACAGTATGGCTTAAGCCTATCTAGCATGGAGATAAGTGGTAAGTGTTTCTCTAGCTCTCCAGTTAAATGTTGTAATATTTGGCCGATCCTCGACTTTTGATGCGATAGGCTATGAGCAAAAAATCCACTTGGCTTACGAATAGAAAACTCTTTACTTAACCTCTTAAATCTATTGAGCGCTCTATCTAAAAGTTCAATGTTCTCAACGCCATTACGCATCAAAATAAGTAACTGCTCAATCAGTGATATCCACATTAGTTTATCTGCTTCACTAAGTGTTTTCTCTGCTTTTAATCGCGTAATAAATTCAGACAGTGGCTTTTGTGCTTCAATAGAAAGTATCTCTTTTGTCTCTAAAATACTTTCAATGAGGTACTCCATAAGTGCTTTATAGTAAATAACATAAGCCGCTCTAAAATCCTGATACAAACGAGCTTTAAACGTTTCATAATAACGTTGACAAAGCTTGTCCTCATCGCCCTTGACATGTACGCTCTTCCAGTCATTTAAAAAGTCTGTATTTTCAAGTGAAATAATCGTCTGTTGTTTAAAAAAGTGCTCTCGTATTAAGTCGCTATAAGATGATACTAAATATTTTTTTTCTATATACTCATCATCAATTAATATTGACTTTGAGCGTATGGAGATGGGTGCACAAACGCTGCCCATTCTATTCGCATGAAAATTTTCTTCCAGCCTATGAGCGATGATTCGAAAACTCAAATCATCCTCACCAGTTTCCAATGCACGACTGTATTCAATAAACACTGGCAATAATAAATATTTTTCAGCCAGTACTTCTTCTTTATCAGGATCTAAATAATTACTTCGTAATTGATACGAAGCAAACTGCTTGTTAAACGCGCTTGTGTAGGCATCATTATCAAGAGAAACTGAGAAACCATCCTCTGTACTGGTTACCCAAAGAGGGTGTTGACCTTCGCTGATAGGCGTTTCATCTAAAGTCAAAGCAATATTCAAAAATTCACACAATGGTTTTAAATCAAAAAAAGAAAGACTTGATGGTTTATCTTTTATAGCTTCTAGAAAATTATTTAATCCCTTTTGATGCCAACAATCTTCAAATGGCATAAGAATAGGTCCGATATCTTGAAACCTAGCATCTTCAGCAGATAGATTTTTTTGCTGCATCAAGGTAGCCACAATATAAGGTGCAAAGTCTTTCTGGTTGGCAGTTAAAAGTACACCATAGTCTTTTGAACATTGTGCAAATGCATTGTTAATAGTAGCCCCATTTAAAATGAGCCTAGTAATCTCTTCCATTGCCTGCTTAAACCGCGATAAAAAATAGGTATCTAGCTGCTTATGTGTTAAGCGCTGCACAGTAGTTACAAACAACCCTCTAAATAAGATTGAAATGATAATGGCTTTATCAAAAAGCGTTGACGGCTTAGAAGATTGTTTTTGAAAGTTATCAAGTGCCGGTTGGTTCGGAAATAAAGACAAAATTCGCTGTCCGATTTCCGTTTGATTATTCGCATCAAATAAATCATCAGGTAAGGAAGCTTTTTTCGATAAATAGTGAAGCGCTAAAACTATAAAGGCCTCACTATGTGTGATCTTAGGTAATGTTACTGAGCTAGGCATACAAATAAGCACAAGTTCTTTTCATCATTTTGCCTGATTTTTTTTAAAACAGTTAGTTTTTTTTCAAGCTTTTTCATACAAACATGCATTAAACTTAACCAAAAAGATTTAAATAATTTCTTTTTGTTCGCACTCATAGAAAATGCATGGTAAATAGCGATAATTGTTAGTATCATTCAGACCAAAATCATCATCTTACTGGAGTAAGCATATGACTAGAGTTGGTCAAGACACTTTAAAAACAAAAGATACCTTACAAGTTGGCGAACAATCATACCAGTATTATAGCCTTAATAAATTATCAAAAACCTTTCCTCATATTACTTATCTGCCTTATTCACTAAAAGTATTGTTAGAAAATCTATTACGCTTTGAAGATGATCAGACAGTTTCCACAAAAGATATTGAGGCACTGGCCAACTGGCAGCCTAAAAAAAATCAGGCTCACGAAATTGCCTATCGCCCTGCCCGTGTATTAATGCAAGATTTCACCGGTGTTCCAGCCGTAGTCGACCTTGCAGCAATGCGTGATGCAATGACTGCTTTAGGTGGTGAGCCAAGTGCTATTCGTCCACTCTCACCTGTTGACTTAGTCATTGACCACTCAGTGCAGGTGGATAATTTTGCAAATCAAGGTGCGCTAGACCTAAATACTAAAATTGAGATGCAGCGCAATCACGAGCGCTATAAATTTCTACGTTGGGGACAAAGTTCATTTGATAATTTCCAAGTCGTACCACCTGGCACAGGTATTTGTCACCAGGTTAATCTTGAATACCTAGGTAAAAGTGTTTGGTCCTCTGAATGTGATGGTGAACTATATGCGTATCCCGACACGCTTGTTGGCACGGATAGTCATACCACCATGATTAATGCGTTAGGGGTTTTAGGCTGGGGAGTCGGCGGTATTGAAGCAGAAGCTGCAATGCTTGGCCAACCAATCTCTATGCTTATTCCTGATGTTATTGGTTTTGAGCTCAAAGGAAAGCTTAATGAAGGGATCACCGCAACAGACCTAGTCTTAACTGTTACACAAATGCTTCGAGCTAAAGGCGTTGTTGGAAAATTTGTTGAGTTTTATGGTGAAGGTTTAAGCCAATTGCCTTTAGCTGATAGAGCAACGATTTCTAATATGGCTCCTGAATACGGCGCAACTTGTGGCTTCTTTCCTATCGATAAAGAAACCGTGAATTACTTAACGTTAACTGGCCGTAGTCAAGAAACTGTTGAGCTGGTTGAAGCCTACTGTAAAGCACAAGGTATGTGGCATGATGCAGATAGCCCAACACCTCACTTTACTGACTCCTTAAGCCTAGATTTAACCACTGTTGTTCCCTCTCTCGCTGGCCCTAAACGTCCGCAAGATAGAGTGGAAGTCACGCAACTAAAAAATGCGTTTGATACATTTTTAGAAGAAAGTGGTAAATCAAAAGAAAAAGAGCAGTCGTTTAATGCCGTAAATGCAGACTTTTCTATGCATCATGGTGATGTAGTCATTGCTGCAATTACCAGCTGCACCAATACCTCCAATCCATCAGTATTGATGGCTGCAGGTTTAGTCGCAAAAAAAGCCGTTCAATTAGGGCTAACAAGAAAGCCTTGGGTTAAATCCTCTTTAGCACCTGGTTCAAAAGTCGTTACCGACTACTTAAAACATGCTGGTCTTCAAGAGTATCTTGACACGCTAGGCTTCAACACCGTCGGTTACGGATGTACGACTTGCATTGGTAACTCTGGCCCATTACCCGAACCCGTTACAAAAACCATTCAAGAAAATGACTTAGTTGTCGCATCCGTACTTTCAGGTAACCGAAACTTTGAGGGCCGGGTGCATCCTTTAGTTAAAACTAACTGGCTTGCTTCTCCTCCTTTAGTCGTTGCTTACGCACTCACAGGCACGACCCGAATGAACTTAAGCACTGATGTAATTGGACAGGATAAAGATGGCAATGATGTTTATCTAAAAGATATTTGGCCAAGTAATAAAGAAGTGGCTGAAGAAGTCATGAAGGTCAGTCAAGCTATGTTTGAGCGTGAATACGCTGATGTCTTTAAAGGTGATAATGCTTGGCAGTCTATTGAAGTCTCTGAAGGCAGCACTTATCAATGGGATGACACCTCTACTTATATTCAACACCCGCCATTCTTTCAAGGTTTAACTAAAGATATCTCAGAAATTAAACCCATAGAGCAAGCCAACATTCTTGCGCTTTTAGGTGATAGTATCACGACCGATCATATCTCTCCTGCTGGTGTGATTAAAGCGGATAGTCCCGCAGGTATTTATTTAAAAGAGCATGGGGTTCTTGCTGAAGACTTTAATTCATATGGCTCACGTCGAGGTAACCATGAGGTAATGATGCGTGGTACCTTCGCTAATATTCGTATTAGAAATGAAATGACACCTGAAGTCGAAGGCGGATTCACTAAGCATATTCCCTCTGAGGAAGTCATGCCAATTTATGATGCGGCGATGAAGTATATGCAACAAAAAACGCCATTAGTGGTTATTGCTGGTAAAGAGTATGGAACAGGATCTTCACGTGACTGGGCGGCTAAAGGTACCGTGCTTTTGGGTGTAAAGGCTGTGATTACTGAAAGCTATGATCGCATTCATCGCTCTAACCTAATTGGTATGGGCGTATTGCCTTTACAGTTTGTTGAGGGTGTTAACCGTAAAACCCTGGGCTTAACCGGTGCTGAGCAAGTTTCTGTACATATCGATGAGTCTCTAAAACCACAAGCACTTGTGCCCGTCACCATTACTTATACCGATGGTCGAACTGAGCGCATGCAAACACTTTGTCGTATTGATACTGAGAATGAGCTTGCTTATTACAAAAACGGCGGTATTTTGCAATATGTCTTGAGGCAATTGGTGAGTTAAGCCCAGAGCCATAGCTTACGCATATAGAACACCCGCCGAGTAGATAAAGATTGCCAATTCGGCCACATAACAATCTACTTGTCGCGCTTTGTGCTCGGCAAGTAGATAGCCAAGAAGTCTATGCCATCTAGGCTTTATTGTCAGCTCATCCTACACCTAATGTTCAATACAAACTGGCAACAACGTGCCCCATTTTCTTAACAGAAAAAATCAGGCCGTTACGCGTTTTTAGTCTTTTATGTTAGCATCGTTACCAAAGATTTTTTTGGAGAGGTGTGTTGTCGACGTTTTTCAAGCCTATTTTTATATCTTTACTATTTATTTCAAGTGGTTACGCATCTTCTAAGTGTGCTGATACCCACCAAAGTCTAACCTTACATCAGGTCATCTATGAAGCCACTGATGGCAATAACCAAGCAACCGTAGGCTCTAGACGCTTGGTAACCAATCAGTCCGGTGTCGCCCGCAGTGAGCTTAGTCGCGACTATGTGCAGGCAACTCCCATGGGGCTTGATAATGCAGAATTAGTACTACGTGGCACCTCTGGTTCCGGAAAAGCACATTTTAATATTTGCACCACCGATAAATCTGGACAAGATACTTTTATCAGCAGTAAAACTCTGCATAAAAACGAAACTCTACATATTCCACTCAATCATTTAGTTAATAAGCGCTTGTCTTTACACGTTTATGGCAATGGCCTACTCACAGATTTAGCCTATGATATTAAACTCAACGTGCCACCTCAAAATGAGCCGCTAAAACCCAATAAAACGCGCCCAAAAGCGACAGCAACTGGGTTTGCTGATATTCACGTCCATCAAATGGGTGATCTCGCTTTCGGTGGTGGTTGGTATTTTGGCTCACATAAAAGTGGACACCCAGAGTTAAACTTAGCAAATGACTTAGGGCGACATGGTGCAAATATTGCTGGTATCAATATTTACGGCTCTCACTCTGATTTAAAAGAAGGCTATCCATCATTCAAAGACTGGCCATCTGCTTACGATATTTCCCATCAGCAAGTCGCAGGTGACTGGTTAAAGAAGGCTCATGAGCATGGCTTAAATTTTATGGTTGCATCAGTGGTAAACAATCAATGGTTGTGCGCAGCTGTTGTTGCCAGTGGCTATCATCATAAAAATTATACCTGTCATGATATGGAAGAGGCCAAGCGACAAATAAACGCGATTCACGAATTTGCAAAAAATAATGATTGGTATGTTGTGGTGCGCGACCCATGGGAAGCCAGACGTGCGATTGCTAATGGAAAGTTAGCCGTTATGATAGCCGTAGAAGTAAGTAACCTATTCCCAAAAAGTGATGGTGACTTCATCCGTCAGCTTCATGAGCTTTATGCACTTGACGTTCGTAGCGTACAATTGGCGCATGAAGTTAATTCTCTCTACTCAGGTGCAGCGTTACACAATGATGTATTTAAGTTTTTAGGTGAAATTAAAGCGATGTTTAATTTTGGCGTCGACTATGCCACCGATAAAACTGGCACTCATAACCAAATTGGTTTAACTAAAGATGGTGAGCGCTTAATCGATGAAATGGTAAAACTACATATGCCAATTGACATCGCTCACTTGTCACTAAAATCTCAAAAGCAAGTTTTAGAGCGTATCAAAACACAGCATCATCAATTTCCCGTATTCAATTCACATACCCGTATACGTGAACTATTACCAGAAGGTGAACTTAAAAAGCTAAAGGAGCATAATACACCTCTAGATATTCTAAAAGGCATTAAGGCAACTGGTGGTGTCATCGGCCTTAGGACAGGCGATAATCCTATGTTAAGTTATCTGCCTCAACATGATAAGCAAGTTGCCAATAATTGTGATGGCTCGGTACGTTCACTCATTCAATTTTATCAATACGCCGTTGATAAAGGCGTTAATACTGCTTTTGCCAGTGATTTTAATGGGTTTATCACGCAAATTGTACCGCGCTTTGGACCGCACGCTTGCTCTAGTGCCGGTGATAACAGAGCCTCTCAAGCTCAAAATCAAGGAGAGCAACCTGCTAATATACCAGATTATGCTAAAGACTATCTGACTAAAGGACTGGCGCATATCGGCTTATTACCTGCTGTATTATGGGATATGAAGCAACTTGGAAGTAATACCGATAACCTCAGTCATTCAGCAGAAAACTTTTTGGTCATGTGGGAAAAAGCCTATCGATAAAACTAGTCACCGCGGCACTTACTGTGCAAGCAGTGAAATATAGGAGTCAGCGCTTGCTTCACTGTCTAGCAAGCGCTTCATACAGACCAAACGCTTATAATAGCTACCCTGATGATTAATATTATCATCTAAACCGCATAGAATTATCTCGCGCTTAAGGCGCTCTTTTTTTTCTTCCAAAGAGAGAGAGGTTAATTCTTTAAATAATTGCTCAGCGCGTTTTTTATGATGGCGGTTCGGGTGTAATATTAATCCCAGCCAACCCATCCGTGGTTGATAATAATTTTTTATAATTGCTAACACATTGTTATCTTTAGATTGCTCTTTTTTTATCAAAGACTGATAAATCTTCCCCTCTTTTGCACGTTTTAATGCAAGCTTCTGATAGGCGATCAAATGTCTATTATCATCACGCAGCGCGTCATAAAAAGGGGCCGACGCCTTACGTTTCATATCGCCCGTAAAGGGCGCAAATGGTTCAAAGGGTTGTAATTCCAGATGCTGCCTCAAGTCTTGATGAATTAAGCTAAATTGTTCATCAATAGCTGAGCATTTATCATTATGTTCATCTAGGTTATGTGCAGTTGCTGTTAGTGCTAGGCTAATTGGTTGTAGCTGAGCATCATAGTCTACACCTTGAGAGCTAACTGATTGCTTTCGTAGCGACTCATTTTTTATAAGTGTTTTTATATCACCTTGGCACTTATTTAGCTCATGTTTATGCAAGCTTATTTCGCTTTGCATAGATTCTAAAGACTCTTCGCTGGCATCAGTGATGCGACTTGCTAGCGCGCTTGAACGTACGGTTAAAGATTTCGCATGATGCACTAAATCTTTTTTTCTAACCTGTTCACTCCAATGCACTAGATGTGAAACACTTTGCACTGCTGATAAATTAAACGGAAAGTTAAAGGCTTCTGGCGTTAATAGTTGTAACTGTTTGATATAATGAACTTGTTGTTGCTGATTTCTTTTACACCCCTCTAAAGCATTTACCTCTTCATCAACTAAAACACGCTTAACTTCTAAGTCAGCTAATTGCTGTTGATAGCCAATTTGCTCCTTAAGCAAATCGGCTTTTAAGCGATTGAGCTTATCAATACTTGCTATATAAGTTTGTTCATAATGTTTTTGACAACTCTGAAAGATAGAGGCATAACTATCTGAAATATCTTGAATACTTGTTTCTATTTCTCTTATATGATCTCGGATATTCGATAAGCGAATATCTATGGTTTCAGTTCTAGACGCGAGTTTCTCTTTAAAATTAGATACCTCGTGTTGGATATCATCTAATATGCCTACTTCTTTATCTAAAGCGTCTGTAAAGCTTCTCTCCGCTGTATTAATGTTAATCTTTAACGTCACGAATCTTTTTATCAGTGAATACAATTGCTGACCCTGTTGATTGACACTAGTGAAATCTATTGGTTTAGTTGCATATTGCAACTGCCCAATACTGTCATCTAAGCCTCTTTGAAAATATTCAATATCACTGATTTGCTGCTTGTTTATCGTTACAACATCCTTTGCGTGCGCTTTCCTAAAAAAGCCCTTTGTTCTACTAACAGTATTCTTAACTGTTTTTTGTAGCAGGGATGTAACGCTATTAATACTTGATAGTAACTCATCAGGAGGAGATATCACTCCAAGCGTAATGAGCTGCTTCATATCAAATTCTAAAATATTTGCTAAAGGCTCTTGTATTTTTCTTTCTCGTGGCACTTGGCGATTAAATTCATTAAGTCCTAACTTGTATGCCTCTTCATCCATTTCAATGTCCATATTTAAAATCGATGCTTTAACTTGTTCTAAGTTGGTATCAAATGTAACAGTTTTATACTGCCTAACAAACAACGGAGACTGTTCAAAATTAACCCCGCCATCATCGAAAACACCGTTGCGTTGTACTTGAATATTTGTGAGCGAAGATTCCTCGACGATGCCAATTCCATTATGTATGGGATAAAGGTAACAATGATGCCGAAACTGCATCACATAGGGCTTTGAGTTCATTAGTGCTTGATAATTGTAATATTTAGCCAAAGCAAATCCTTGCTTGTGTAATAAGCCTCCTTGCTGCAAATGCTCATAGGCCTTAACTAAATATTGTTCCTGATATCGTTTATCTAATCCGATTAGGAGATATTTTTTAATAAACGCTTCCATAGCATCTTTGCTTTCGAAGCTATTTCCACCGTTAAGTGCGAATAGCGGGATATCTCCAATATGATATTTAGTGGCGCCATCACGACTCCAATCAATATAGGCTTGATCTTTAAAAGCTTTTTGTCGAGATTGCTCATCCTGATTTTTATCAGAAGGTAACACCCCCCCTTCATAACTTTTGCTATCAAAGGGAAAAACCTCTGCCACCTTCTGAGGCAGTTTTTTTAATGAGTCAAAAATGTCAGTAAATATGCGACTATCTTCTAATGTAAACACGTTTATACACTCTTCATGGGTACAAGCTCTAAAATAAAGAATGCTTAATATATATAATTTAACCGCCAATTGCCATAGAACAGAGCAATGTGTCACAAATTGATACGGCCGCATTCAGCGTAGCCGCTTGATCACCAAAGCCTTGCTGATAAACAAACGGAGCAACTTCCACACAATCGGCACCTGTCACTGTAAACACTTTTGATAATCGCTGAATGGCTAATTTTGCATCTGCTAGAGATAATCCATTTGGCTCAGGTGTTCCTGTGCTGCCTGCAATCGCTGCGTCTAGCGCATCAATATCAAAACTAATATAAAGTTCATCAATGGCTTCTTTAGATAAAAATGCAAGCACTCTATCAATGACGTGATTGATACCATCCTTTTCAATTTCTTTAGCCCAAAACTGCTGAATACCAAACGTTTCTTGCCAATAACTTTTATCTTTACCACTAGAGCGAATGCCTAACTGAATCGCAAGGTTTGGTGAGTCAAGAAGAGGGAGAATATGAGTAACCCATGAGCCAAAACATAAGTCGATACCTAAACGCTCTTTTAATAAATCGGTATGAGCATCAAAATGGATAAGTGCAACCTTCTTGCCCTGATCTTTTTTGGCCTGCAAAAAACTTTTTACTAAAGGGTAACTAACCGAATGATCACCACCTAATGCTAGAAGGCGAAAGTTCTTAATGCTTTTATAACAATCATTCAAAAAATACTCTGTCATCGATAGCGGACTTACTGGCAAGTCATTAACCTCCCCATATAAAGCCTTTTGACATTTCTTAATCGTATCTGTATTTAAATATTTATCATGCAATAAATGTGGGATCACTCGGATATCACCCAAATCAACTAATGACTTTGCTTTATCCAGTTGATATAAGCCTTCACGAATAAATAACGGCCCCCAATTTGCACCTCGTTGTATTCCACCACCCGTATCACTACAAACACCGAGTAAAGCAACTTGCTGCTCCTTAAGTGAATCAAGTGAGTCAAGTAGTGCGTGAAAATGATTAGAAATTTCAGATACATTTGTTGAATGATATATCTGTTTTTGTAGCTGCTCTTTTTTCTCTTTTGCGGTATTCACTGTAAAAACACCGTCTCCGGGAGGACATACGAGTTGTTGAAGTTCTTTTTGCATCACATTACTCACTAATAAAACTTAATAATTTCTTTGTTATCGGCAGGCTAACGGTCTTATAAGGCAAAAGTGCACCTCGTAAAATCACAACCTCCTTTTGAGTACAACCAAATGTTTTAGCGATAAATTTAACAAGTGCTTGATTAGCTTTACCATGCTCTCGAATTGCTTTTAATCTAAGAATAAGCAGGGGATCTTGCTCAATTAAGCAGTTTTCGTCTTTTCCGCTCTGAACTTTTAGCGAAAGCACCGCAACATCATGTTTAAGGCTAAGCCACGGCTTGCTGGGAGATGGTGTAAACAACATGATCGTAGTAATGCTTTAACAAAGTCTGTGTCATTGGACGCTTTTTATCATCAAAAATTTCACCATCTAACATTTTTGAAAGTTTATCAGCGACATTCATCAATAAATTTAATCTATCAACATCCCCACGCTCAGAGCCATTTAAAGAAGTAAAAAGAGTCAAACCAATATATTGCTCTTTATTCATCGTATCCAAATTAAATGTGCCTGGTTCAACTGCTTGCGCGATACTTAATAAAGGGGTTGCCTGCTCACTTTGTTGGCTTCCAGGTAAGTGAAAAATATTCATATCACCAAATTTAAAACCCAAACTAATCAGCGCCTGCAAAACATCTTGACCAGAAAAACGTTCATTTGTGGGCGCTAAGATAAATAGCGACAATGATTTCAAAGATAGTTGAGTGTTATCCTTTACTAAAGAGTTAGACTCTCTTTTTCTAACGGCAATAATCTCATCTTGATATAAAGTATTCAGTGACCCAAGCTCTGGATCTTGATGTGGCTCTTCGACTATTGACTGCCCCTCTGTCTTTTTAAACCAATAAAAAATACCCACAGCACATCCCAGGGCGACTAATGCCATTGAGACTTCCGTTATTATTTCCACCTATCTCTCCTCAAGTAGCCATTTCGTAGGCTTTTTCTACATCCACACTAACAATCCGTGACACACCTGGCTCATGCATGGTCACACCGAGTAGTTGCTCAGCCATTTCCATAGTAACCTTGTTATGTGTGATCACAACAAACTGTACCTTCTCAGACATTTCTTTAACAAGCTCACAAAAACGCCCAACATTTGAATCATCTAATGGCGCATCCACCTCATCAAGTAAACAAAATGGTGAAGGATTCAATCCAAAAATGGCAAAAACCAAGGCGACCGCTGTTAATGCTTTTTCACCACCAGATAATAAATGAATCGTACTATTTCTCTTGCCCGGTGGTCTTGCCATAACAGCAACGCCTGTATCTAACCAATCCTCACTGGTTAATGCTAAACTGGCTGAACCTCCAGCAAATAAGCGAGGAAATAATTGTGAAAAACGCTGGTTGACCTCTTCAAACGTTTCTTTAAATCGTGCCCTTGTCTCTTTGTCGATTTTATTGATTGCCGCCACTAAAGTTTCTAGCGCTTCATTTAAATCATCACATTGTTCATCTAAATAAGTTTTGCGCTCTGACTCTACTTTAAACTCTTCAATAGCTGTTAAATTAATAGCACCGAGTCTTGATATTTTTGTCGTAACTTTTTCAAGATTATCCTGCCAGTCGGCTAAATTTGCCTCTTCAGATAATGACTGAATAACGTCACTGACTAAAACGTCTTCTTTTTCTAAAGCCTCTTCAATGGTGAGCTGTCTTACTTCTATTGCTTGTTTATCCATACGCATTTTATCAAGTCGCTGTTGCTGACTTGCTTGCTCAGAAGACAAAACTTCAGTTTCTTTATGCAACCGCGCCTGCGTTGCCTTGATATCTTCAAGCGTAATTTTTGCAGCAACCAATGATTCTTCAGCACGAACATGCTCTGTAAGCGTTTCATGTAGCTTTGAAGATAAAATACTTTCATCCTCACTTCCCAAACATTCTTGCTCTTTGTTTAACTCTCCAATACGACTTTTTAATGTTTGCGCCAAATGATTTTCACGTATTAACGCATCATTCGCTAACTCAAGTTCAGATTGCTTTGTTTTTAAGCTAAGTTCACTCTCATGATATTTTGACTGTAGTTCCTTTAATTTAATTCGCACATCTTGTAATGACTTTGTTAAAGTTTCACGCTCTTTATCTAATCGATTTCTCTCATCACTATGCGCCTCCATCAAAGACATATTTTGCTGCCAATCTTTTCGGACATGCTCTAACTGATGCGTATCGTGTATTATCTGCGCTTTTTCTTCATCTTTTTCTTTTGTAATAACTTCAAGTCTAGAGATGGCTTGTTTGAGCTGATTGTCCTTAATAGTCATCACCGACTTCAACTCATAGTGCTCATTCATAAGCAAGGTGAGCTGTTTACGTTCTTCTTTAAGGTGCTCTTCTAATTCTTTAACCCTTCCTGCCAATTCTGAAAGTTGTTTGTTTTGCTCTAAAAGAGTTTTCTCTTTTGCCTCAATTTTAGCCTTAGCATCTTTAATGGCTCTTTCTCTAAGCAATAAGCTTTTAGACTCATCTTTTTCGCAAAGAACATTTATCCAGCCCTGCCCTAATAAAATGCCGTCTTTAGTTACAATTTTTTCAAAATCAGCCAATTTTGGTAATAGATCAAAAGCCTCTCTTAAGGAATCAACACAGTAAATATGCTTAGTCAATTGAGAAACAACTTTGAGCGTTGAAGAAACTTTATCAACGAGTCTACATGCATCATGGGAAGCGAAGCTCTCTGTTTCTCCTTGTAGAGAAACAAAACTGAACTCACCTTTTTTAATGCCTTCAAGATCATCAATTAAAAGGTTCAAATCATCAACGCAGATGGCTTTTAGGTTAGCTCCAAGCGCCCTTTCTAAGGCTAATTCCCACCCAGACTCAACCGACAAGCGTTCAGCCAAACGTTTAGCATGCTCCAAGTTTTGTTTAGATAGCCACTCCTCCTCACAAGTACTGTCACGACCAAGTGCTGACGACTGTATCGTTTGTAATGAGTGTAAATTTGCTGTTTCAGCTTGCAAAGAAGATTTAGTCTCAGCTACATCATCTTGAAATAATTTCAACTCTGACTGCTGAGACTGCAAACGATCGCTTAGTGTATTAACCTCGTTTTGCTTAGCCTCATACAAATCATTTTTTTGCTCATAGTTTGTTAATACTTCTTGATATTGATTTTTCAAAGACGACACATCAATTCGCGTCGATTCTTCTTCAAGCTTTTGAATATGAGCTTCAGCTTTATTCAGTTGATGTTCCAATTTTTGAATTTCTGCTTGATGCCTATGTGCCGCCTCAGAAGTCAGTGAAGCTTGCGATTGATATGATTGCCAATTTTTCTGCCAATCATCTTGAGATTGCTCTAACTGATGTAGTGTATCTGTCGTTGTTTTAACTTCTTGAAATAAGCCTGCCTCTAGGGGCTTTAAGTCCTCTATTTCTGTTTCAAGTACACTTACCTTTTGTGCATACTCTTCATAGTGAGTCATGCTGCTAGCCCAATCACTCTCAGCTTGCTTTAGCGTTTCTTGTAGCTTTATTTTTTTTTGTTTTTCGTGTGAAATGGTTTCTTCTAAACGAGCAATATCTGAAGCAAGTCGATAGACATTCGCTTGTGCTTCATTGTAAGTATCATTTTGTGCATCGAAGTCAATACGATTTTTCTCAAGACTTGTCGCAACCTGTTGCTGTTTAGCAAACACTTCTTCAAGTGTTGCTTGCTGCTTTTGAATAAGCAACACCTCATCCTGCTTTTTAGACTCAAGGTCCTGCCAACGAAGCCCTTCTAGCTCAAGACGATACACACGCTCATCGGCTTTCAACACTTTATATTTTTCAGCCGCTTTAGATTGACGCTGCAAACGCTCTAACTGTTTAGCCAGCTCTTCACGAATATCATTAATTCTAGCGAGGTTATCTTTCGTATGACGAATACGATTTTCTGTTTCACGACGGCGCTCTTTGTATTTTGAAATGCCCGCCGCTTCTTCTAAAAACATGCGTAAATCTTCAGGTTTCGCTTCAATAATTCTAGAAATCGTTCCCTGGCCAATGATTGAATAACCTCTAGACCCGACACCAGTCCCTAAAAAAACATCTATCACATCTTTTCGTCGGCACTTTGCTCCATTGAGGAAGTAATTTGACTGCCCATCACGAGTCACCAAACGCTTTACAGCGATCTCGCTATAAGCAGCATACTCGCCAACAATTCGCCCTTCACTGTTGTCAAAAACCAATTCAACAAAAGCTTGTCCCAGCGGCTTTCTATCACGTGAACCATTAAAAATAACATCGGTCATTGACTCGCCGCGTAGTTCACTAGCAGAGCGCTCGCCCATTACCCAACGAACAGCATCGATAATATTGGATTTACCGCAACCATTTGGGCCCACGACACCAACAAGCTGGCTAGGGAAACTAACCACCGTTGACTCGACAAATGATTTAAACCCTGAAAGTTTGATTTTCTTTAATCGCATAACTTACAGATATATAAAGGATTATAGGTTGTCCAAGTAAGACATTGTAGCCTAATTTATTGGTAACTGATATACCCATTGAAAAGCAACAGAATATCAATTAAAGAACATCACAACTTGCATAAGCCCTAAATACTATGTTAAAAGTATTGGTCATGCCTGATGACTTCATATAAATCATTCTGGTAAAAAAATATTTCACTGCAACCGAATTAAGGATTATGATATGAAAAAAGCTCTTCTATCTGCCGCTATCTTAGCCGTTATGTCAACACCGGCTGTTGCTAGCGCTGTCAAAGTTGTTGGAACATTGCCTGTCGTTGTGGATACGAGTATACATCGACAAGCTCGTTCTCTTGACTCTTTAAGACAATTGCCACCTAAAATTGTTTCTTTGATGAAAATTGAGCTTTCACCTAGTGCACAAAAACATTTAAAAAATCGCATGCATAAGGTAATGAATAAGCCTTCACATCTGACAACAAATCATTCGCAATCTTTACCTAATTCTTATCAAGTTGGTATGAACAACGTACCTGTATTAGATCAAGGCTATCATGGAAGCTGTGTAACATTTGCTAATACTGGTGCTGTCGACGCTGGACTTGGACAAGGTGACTATGCAAGTCAATTATGTAGTTTATCTTTAGGTAAATATCTAGCCAGTCAAGACCATAGCTATCCAAGTGGTTGGGATGGTTCATGGGGCCCTATAGTGCTGAAGCAATTATTTGAATACGGCATCGTTTCTATGGAAAATCAACATCAAAACGGCTGTGGCGGATTAACCGATTATCCTACTCACAGTTATAGCACTGGTGGACAAACTACGACTTCAGAATATGCAACAATGAGTGAGAGCATCAAGTCTAGTCTAAGTTGGACTCCTATCTTCTTTACTGATGAAATCGCTACTAACGATTCTGACTCTGATGCACACCTAGAAGCAGTTAAAGAAGCATTAGCGAAAGGACAACGTGTAACTTTCGGCGTGCTACTTGATGTTTATTATGGTAGCAACGGTGCGGTAGGCAGCTACCACAAACATAACGATACTTGGATGTTAACAGATGCTATCCAAAAAGATTTAGAAGATGGCTACATCAATGCCGGTCACGAGATGATCATCACAGGCTATGATGATGATGCAACTGTGACTGCTCCTGATGGCACTGTGAATAAAGGTCTACTCACACTTAGAAATTCATGGGGCAAATTTGCAGGTGATAATGGTAATTACTACATGAGTTATGATCATTTCAAAGCCTTAGCTCTTGAGGCACAAGTTCTAAAGGTCAATAGCTAACAACGAGCCTCCTCTCTTGCCCAGGTATCCTCTCCTGGGCAAATCTAACTCCGAGCAAACACTTCACTTCTTGAACAGACGCCATTGTTAGGTTAATCTGCCTCCTTACTTAGCGATATCATTTAGGAGTTAATCTTGAACATATCAATTTATGGCACAGGATATGTCGGACTGGTTTCTGGCGCATGTCTTGCCGATTTAGGTCATCATGTCACTTGTTTTGATATAGACAATGAAAAAATCACACTCTTAAAACAGGGGCGCTCGCCGATTTATGAAGAAAATCTTGAACAAATTATTAAAAAAAACCTTGATGAACAAAGGATTACCTTCACCTCCTCTTTTGACACAGCCGTTGACCAGGGGGAGCTGCATTTAATCTGTGTTGGTACACCGAGCCTAGAAGATGGTAGCGCTGACTTAAGTGCAGTTATTTCTGTTGCAACGAAAATCGCAGAGTATGCAAACGATGATACGATTATAGTAACAAAATCCACCGTCCCAGTCGGAACCGGTGCTTTGATTCAAAAAACCGTTAATGAGGTTTTAGTTGAGAATAAAAAAGAGCACTCTATCCATGTGGCATCAAACCCAGAGTTTTTGCGAGAAGGCGTGGCTTGTTGTGACTTCCTTCAAGCTGATAGAGTCATTATTGGAGCAAACATCCAGCAAGCTGAAACGGCTCTACTAAATCTCTATGCACCTTTAAAAAATAAAGGTGTTCCCGTCATTTCGATGTCTATTGAGTCTGCCGAACTGACAAAATATGCTTCTAACGCCATGCTGGCAACCAAAATTAGCTTTATCAATCAAATGAGTCAAATTGCTGATGCGGTAGGTGCTAACATTGAGGAAATTAGCTTCGGCATGGGACTAGACAAACGCATAGGCCCCCATTTTATACAAGCCGGCTGTGGTTACGGAGGCTCATGCTTTCCCAAGGATATCCGCGCACTAAAGCACATAGCACTAAATAATAATGTTG
The DNA here is from genome assembly GCA_030428185.1 of Gammaproteobacteria bacterium. GTDB lineage: Bacteria > Pseudomonadota > Gammaproteobacteria > Legionellales > Legionellaceae > JAUICE01. The sequence goes on along the minus strand of JAUICE010000001.1, from coordinate 55,995 downwards.
ATACTACACTTATTGATGCTGTTGAAGACGTAAATCATCAGCAAAAACAAAAACTTTTTTCATTCATTTCTCAACATTTTAATCACGACTTAACCAATAAAAAAATCGCCTTATGGGGCTTATCCTTCAAACCTGGAACCGATGATTTACGTGAGGCCAGTAGTCTTTCATTGATTGAGTCACTTACCAAAGCTGGTGCCAATATCATCTGTTTTGACCCTGTCGCCATGAAAAAAGCACAGCAGCTTTTACAGTCTAACCCTGCTGTTAACTTCAAAAGCTCTGCTCTTGAAACACTTGAAGATGCTGACGCTTTGGCGATTGTGACTGAGTGGAAACAATTTAAAGATTTTCCGATGACCACACTCAAACAAAAAATGGGTTTAAAGCCTATCTTTGATGGTCGAAATATTTATGAGCTATCAGTCGTAAGTGAGAATGAGTTAAACTACTACTCAATTGGTAGACCTAAACAGACACATGGAGTACTACATGAAAGTGACTAAAGCTGTTTTTCCGGTTGCAGGATTCGGATCTCGTTTTTTACCTGCAACAAAAGCGACACCTAAAGAAATGATCCCGATTGTTGATAAGCCTCTAATTCAATACGCTGTTGAAGAAGCGTATCGTGCAGGCATTCGTCATATGATTTTTGTAACCAACTATGGGAAGCGGGCGATTGAAGATCACTTCGACCATAATTTTGAGCTCGAAGAAAGCCTAAAAGAGCGTCAAAAACTTGATCTACTAAAGCTCGTTCAAAGTATCACGCCACCTGATGTCCACTTTACTTACGTTCGTCAAAATCAAGCATTAGGACTTGGACATGCAGTGTTATGCGCAAAACATGTTGTCGGCAATGAGGCTTTTGCTTTGCTTTTGGCAGATGACTTATTACAAGACTCAACATCTTCATGCTTAACATCGATGATAGAATTATATGAAAAGCAAAACGCTTCCATTCTTGCCGTTGAAAAAGTCCCTAAAGAAAAGCTACATCGTTATGGCATTGTAGATTTTGATGGAACTTTTCACTCCGGAATTAAAATAAAACAAGTCGTTGAAAAACCTTCACAAGAACTTGCGCCATCCGACTATGGCGTTATCGGGCGCTATATATTATCGCCTAGCATATTTAAATATCTTCAAGCTGAAACCAAAGACAAAAGCGGTGAAATACAACTTACTAATGCTATCGCCGAACAACTACACGATGAAAGTGTCATCGCTTTTGCCTCTGCTGTTAAGCGCTTTGACTGTGGATCAAAATTAGGTTTCTTAGAAGCAACCGTCGAGTTTGCGCTTAATCATGCTGAGCTTAAAGATTCATTTGGCGCTTTTCTACAGAGTAAACAACTATTATCGCAACAATTAGAAGCCGTATAAAATAAACCTCCTTACCTATAAGCCTTATCCGTGTTTTTTTATCACAAAGAGCACGGATACATCCCTGTCCTTTCATAAGGCATAGCATGATCTCTTTTTAAAATAGGCCAACTGGAATTAATATCTTAAAAAAAATATATTTTACTTTTATTTTTTTTCACTGATATAATATGCGCACTTTGTTTAAAAATTCCAACAATAACGGAGTCCCTCATGCCAAGAAAATCACCAGCAAAATCAGGTTACGACGCGCTTTTTTTAAATTTTGCTAAGACAGTTAATGGGTTATTACCTACTCCCTTCACCTCTGATGAACGCAGTAAAATCAAAAACAGTGTAAATTTTACTGATTGTAAAGCTATTTTTGAATGGGGCTATCAAGATACTTCGTTTACAACCGTTTCTAATAGTAAACCTGCTCGCCATGGTCAACAAACCATATCTCAGAAACAGATTGGCGATCTTATCAATAAATTTTTAAAGAATGAAAATGCCATTGGCCTAGGACTTATTTTTGAAGCACCATACATTGAAAAAGCGCATAAAATCAAACTGCTTTCAAGCGCTCTTGAAAACCTAAAAACCATCGATACGCTTGCCAATATGGCAAAACTTTTACTTCTCGCTGATGCTTATCTAACTGTTGATTTAGAAAATAGCACACAAAAACTTATTACTACTTTCGCGAAATTCGCTGAAAGCTCGCCCAATATTATTGCGCTTTTTAGTAATTATACGAAAGATAAAAAAGAATTACTGACAAGATTAAGCCGAACGCCTGCCTTAGCATTTTTCTTTTATCGTGACTGCAGCGAGCGTAGTCAAATTGAAGCCTTTATTGCATCTGCACAAACTGTTTATCAGCAAACAAATAATTCTGTATCAATAGAAGAAACCATTTTAACGATGCTTGATTCAGAAAAAATTATGTTTGATGAACGTAGTTTACTTTTAGAGTTCGCGATAAATACTCCTTATCTATTTAGTAAGGACAAATTTTTAACCAATGCCCTACCTACTCTCATTATGACTACAGGGAGAGCCGAGCTGGCTGAAAAGCTTATCAACCAATATGGGCTCTTTAAAGAAAGAACATTAGCCCCTACTCTCTCAACTCTTGGCAAATTATTAGAGGGTAAAAATGCAGAAGATCAGGAAATTATTGAATCTTTAGCGATTGATTTATGTATTCAACATGTTGATATGTTCCAACAATTAGATAGCTCACGACTAACTGTTTGCTTAGCTTCTTTTAAAAAGGACGCTAAAGATACACATAAATTTCTCAATCTACTTCACGATACAAAATCTCCAGATGTCATCACTATCGCGAAGCTTGGTCAAGTTTCTGGCACAAAAAACAATACTTATAAGATAATGCATGCATTACAAACTTTAGAAGAGTGTGGAATTAATTTCGCAGATAAATTAATTGCGTTCTTAAATAAAGAAATTGAGCGCTTCATGGAACAGTCTGATACTCGTGGAACGGTAAAAAAGGGCCTGAATTTATTTGGAGGTAAGCATACGACTAAAGAGCAAAAGTTTCGTGAAATTTTCACCCAGCTAACAAGTGTTAAAGGTAGAGAGTCTCTACTTAATGCACTGTTAATTCTAGACTTAAAAGGTGGCATTGATGCCAGTGACAAAGATGTTGTTGCCGCAGCACTAATATCCTCACTATTTGACGATACAACTAGCGCTGCACAAGGCAACACTTTAGTTAAACAATTACAACATGCCTTTGCTCAAGCTCGAGGATTCGGTCCCTCTTCTAGTATCGATAATTTTAAAGTGTTTTTAATGGCTCCTGCCAAAGCAATTGTAAATGAAATTGAGGATACTCAAGCACACACCATGAGTTAACCTTATCTTGATTAAAAGCATAACAGCACTCATCTTACGTAAGCTATTTAAATGCTGCGTAAGGTGAGTTATACGCCTATCCTTTCATAATGCATGTTTTTGAGCTTTGTCAAATCCTCAATCTTTGATATTTTTGTCAATCGGAATGGAATAGCCATTCCTCAATCAAAAAATCCAAACCTTGAACATTTGACTGCGCTCAACCTACAAGCTAACTATAAAGCTTTATTTAAATTGTTTATAACGTTAGACAAAAAGATTTATCTGTGGATAGAGAGATTAAATTTGAGTAATAACCAAAGTCTATTACGATAATTTAATCTCTTTAGACCACAGTAAATATTGAAGTCTAAAAACACGCATTATGGAAGGACAGGGGTATATTTACCCAAGCTTTTGAATAATCGATATCACTACGCCCCACACAATTGTCTCAAACGCTTCATTAATATTAATGGGTAAAAAATCAGGATTTGCAGCATGCAGCTGAGTCTTATTATTTTTTTTATAAAGTGTTTTGACTGTTAGTTCTCCATTCAGAGCAACAACAATAATATCTCCATGCTTTGGCTCTAAGCTTTTATCGACCAATAATAAACTTCCTGAGTAAATGCCTGCGCCAACCATTGAATCACCCTCAGCTCGAACGATAAACGTACTTGCCGGATGTTTGATTAAATACTGGTTAAGATCAAGAGTATCCTCAATAAAGTCATCAGCAGGAGAAGGAAATCCTGCGCGAACTTTACTGCTATAAAGAGGGAGCTTAAACGATTCACTACCGGCTAACAATTGATGAACCGTAGATAATTTTGATATGGGTATACGTAAAACTTTTGTGTCTTCTTTTCTCGGTCGTCCTGCACCTAAACGTTTGCCACCATGACTCATCATCATACCTCTTGATAACTGTTACAAAAATCAAGAATAAATCAGCCATGAAATGAATACAAGCTATAAAAAGTGTCGCGATCATGGATGGTGAATAGCGCCAAAAATACCTAAGATTAAATTTTTAACAACGCTCAAAACATGCATTATGAAAGGACAGAGATATACCCCATTTTTTCATATTAAAGTCTAAAACTAGCTTTTCCATTTCCATTGGGTATATTCTTTATACAAGACACATGAACAAAACAGCCAATCAATATGTTAAAAACATCGTCCCTAACACCTATAAACTTAGCTATTTTAGTCAATGGCGAAACTGAAGCCCCCCACCAAGGTATATATAATTTGAGTACTGATAAGGGCACTTACTTATGTCGCCAATGTGGCATAGCACTCTTTCGCTCAGATAGTAAGTTTCTCTCAAGCTGCGGGTGGCCTGCTTTTGATGAAGCACTCATGGGTCAAGTATTAGAGCGATTAGATAAAGATGCTAGGCGCACTGAAATTATCTGCGCTCGCTGTCAGGGGCACTTGGGACATGTATTTACGGGCGAGCATTTTACAGCTAAAAATAAACGCTATTGCGTTAACTCTCTTTCACTGGAATTTGTAAACGACTTAACGACTTTAGATACTAGGGAACTTATCGTTGCTGGTGGTTGTTTTTGGGGGGTTGAAGCACAATTTAAAGCAATTACTGGTGTTATTAAAACTGAAGTTGGATACATTGGCGGCCATAAAGATTATCCAACTTATGATGAGGTCTGTGCAAACACCACAGGACATTACGAAGCACTGCGGATCATTTACGATATAAAAAAAACCAATGATGAAGCATTATTAAAAGCTTTTTTTGAGGCTCACGATTTTACTGCAATTAATGGAACTGCTATCCCTAAAAAACAGTATCAGAGTGCTATTTTTTATTATGAAGATCAGCAAAAACAAACTGCAGAAACTTTAATCGCCTATTTAAAAACAAAAGCGTCTATTGTCACCACACAGTTATTACCAGTAAGTACATTCTGGCCTGCTGAAGATACCCACCAAGACTTCTATACAAAGCATCCCAACTCAGCTCCATGCTACATTCCACAAAAATGGTTTACATAAATCAAAAATACCCCCATCCTTTTATGTTGCACCATTTTGTCTTCAATCACTCTCCTTGATTGAGTGCTATAACCAATGAGTCGATACCTCAGGGTATAAACTAATAACACCATCAGGGGTTGGGCTGTATGTTATGATTTTGTGCATTTATTAATTGTAATGCCTCATCCATACGCCCATCTCCAAGCGTAGCCCGTATATTTTGCCGCTCCTCATTCCCAAGTCCACCTATTAAATTTCTGACCACTAATAATGCTTCTGGTTTTGGTCCACCATGATTTGGCCCTACTCTAAAATCAGTAATACCACCTGGTATGCCACCCAAAGGATCCAGTGCATTTCCGCCTAATCCAAGATTTGCAATCACCCGACACAAATCGGCAATAAGCATAGCCTCTGCATTTGGCGCAATCGGTCTTTCTGCTCCACCTGCTTCAAAAAACTGATCTCGACTCATACCACCCTCCACTTGATCTAAAAAAGCGCATAATGGTAAATAATAGTATTGATGAGTCAATAAGTACAGGTCATATGGATAAATATTTCACGAAATTATGAACTATGAAGGTAACCACTTGATTATATGGATATACCTTCTTAATCAAGCTACAGATAGAGAAATAGCTAGGGAAATCAAAAGCCCTAGCCCTGCCCTAAAAAAGTCTTTACCTATTAGATAGATAACATCTTGCTTAGATTTATCCGACTGTAAATAGTGATTATAAGCCAGTTCTCGACCTGCAAGTAGTCCTAAGAATACCCATGTGGTGCTCATGGGAACATGACTTAACTCTTTAAAGAAAATAAGGATCAATGCGTATATAAAATCAATAATCGTTGCTTGGCGAATATCTTTGACTAAGACTTTTTCACTGACAATTTTTTGAATTCGTCCTCCTCTGTGATACATGATAAAACCAACAATGATAAAAAGATAAATAAGCACCATAAGAAGCATGGAAGCGCCTACTTGTCGTGGTAAAAATACAACAACATTCGCCATATCGTGCATGATCCATATAGCCCAAAGACCACCTGTAACGATAAACTGTAATACTCGCCAAAATGTCTTGTTATAATTTGTAAACGTACGATAAAAAATATGCTGTACAGTTTTAGATAAAAATGCCCATGCAATATAGGCAATGACAAATGAAACGCCGTAACCGATAAACGATTTAACAATCATCTGCCTTATTACAAAATGTGAACTAAACACTGATAATAGAAGAAAAGTTGTTGATACAGGCATGCGAAACCTTGTCATCACCACTAAAAAAATAGGTGTCGCTAACTTTAAAAAACTATACGTTTTAGGTGTTGGGATGGCTATCAAGCGACCAAAAGATAACTCACCCTGCTGCATCCAGCCATAACTAAGCGTCACAATCAAAACACCGGCAATAAATAAGTGCAACACCCACCATGGTAAGCTCTTATTACTGGCAATAAAGGTTCCAAGTGTTTGAATACTATCATTGGCAATCGCACTATAACCTGCGATAAAGAAACCAAACCACATGGCAAGACCAGGGGTATCAAACACCATAAAATCGACAATAAATAAACTGATAACAAAACACCAGAAAGGGTAGTCATCGTAAGGAATCGGTAGAAGTTTAACGTCCTTCTTATATGAGGTTTTTGTCACTTGAATATCCCTTTCAAGCAGTATAAATGTCTATCGTAAACTGAATGTTCGTCTGACTGCAAGATAGAATGAATCGTCCCACAAGGCGCTCTCTGGCTACTGGCAAGAGAGTGCCCATTAGGTCAATATGAAAGGATAGGAATAGATTACTTTGTAGAAGCTTCTAGCATCCAATGCATTTTCTGATGTGAAGCTAAACGCTCACCTAACAAGGCCAGTGTACCCTCATCATTCTCTAGTGCATCAATGACAACTTGAAGATCATCAATAATTTTTTGGTGACTTTTTGCAAGATCATCAAGCATAGTAACCGCATCAAAGTTAGAGTCTCCATCATCAATATTTTTCAGTTTATCAAGCTGCTTGAAGCTAGCAGGCGCCTGACCACCTAAAGTCACAATTCGCTCAGCAATCATGTCAACAGCTTCATATAACTCATTGTATTGTGTTTCAAATAAGTCGTGTAATGACTTAAATGCCAATCCTTTTACATGCCAATGATAATTTTGTGTTTTTAAAAACAGCGCATAAGTATCGGCAAGCAAAACAGCTAATTTTTTATCCATATCGTATCCTCAAACAACGTCACTACATTAATGAAAGAATAGTGTAATCGGACTAGCAAGAAAAATGAATCTTAAATATCAATATCATAGTCAAAAACTATCATAACAACTCTATTAATCATTTTTAATCTTAGATACACTCAAACGCATTTAAACGATGGAGTGAACTCTTGATAAATCCAGTTCCACACCTAACAACGGCAAACACCATCCCTTTGCAAACGTTAGAGAAAACCATTCTCGAGCACCAAGTGAGCATTGAAACGTGGTTTCGCCAGCAATGGCCAACAACTCCAGCGCCTATTACCTCCTCTGTGGATCTTCGTAACGCAGGATTTAAGCTCGCACCTGTGGACACCAATCTTTTTCCTGCAGGATTTAATAACTTAAACCCTGATTTTCATGCACTTTGTGTTCAAGCCGCACAGAGTATTTTGGTTGAATCATTACCTGGATGTAAAAAAATTTTGTTACTTCCAGAAAGCCATACAAGGAATCCTTTTTATCTAGATAGTTTAAGTGTGCTTTTTGATATTTTTTCTAAAGCCGGCTTTGATATCCGTATAGGCTCTTTAGATAAAAAGCATCAAGAGGTATTTACTTTAAACACGCATAATGGCAAAACACTTACCTTTCATCCTATCAAAAGACAACAAAACCGTATTATCACTGATAACTTTAGTCCGTGCTTAATTTTATTAAATAACGATCTTTCTGATGGCGTTCCAGAAGAGCTATTAAATATCGAACAATGGATCAGGCCGACTGAAAAATTGGGTTGGACGAATCGTCTAAAATCTCAACATTTTTCTGTTTTCGATGAAGTTGTTAAAGAATTTTCTGCGTTAATTGATATCAACCCATGGCTCATTAGTCCACAATTTACTACCTGTGAAAACGTCGACTTCATGAATCAAGAGGGTCTCGAACGAGTAGCAACTGCTGTAGATACTCTTTTAGCACAGATTACAGAGCAATATGCTTCATTAGACATTAATCATGAACCGTTTGCTTTTGTAAAGGCTGATAGCGGTACCTATGGTATGGGTGTCATGATGGTCAAAAGTGGTCAAGAAATTCTAAATCTAAATCGAAAAATGCGAAAAAAAATGGCTAGCTCAAAAGGTTCACAAAAAATATCTCGCGTCATTATTCAAGAAGGTGTACCTACACTCGAGCGTTGGAGAGCCGACAATGCAATTTGTGAGCCTGTTGTCTATATGATTGGGCATCATGTGATTGGCGGTTTTTATCGCGTTCATAAAGGTAAAGCTTTTGATGAAAGCCTGAATACTCCTGGCATGCACTTTGAACCGCTAGCGTTTGCAAAACCATGTCATTATCCAGAGGAAGAATATAATCGATTTTATGCTTATGGTGTGGTTGCTAGGTTAGCTGCTCTGGCCGCCGCTAGAGAAATTGCTCAAATAGAGAGTCATAGCTTATGAAAATTTTATTTATTATCGACCCCATTGAGTCTCTTAACCCCAAAAAAGATACCACTATCGCTTTAATGCGCGCTGCATCAAAAAAAGGATGCACTGTTTTTTTTACAACCTCCACTGATATTTGGGTCAAAAATCAGAACTCATATATGAAGCTTGCTGAGCTTAAGTTAAATCACAAAGATGAGAATGACTGGTATCAAATAGGTAAAATACAGGAAACGACGGCTAATTTTGTTGATGTCATCCTTATGCGTAAAGATCCTCCTTTTGATATGAATTATATCTATGCCACCTATTGGTTAGATCTCGCTTTAAAAGAGGACGTTCAAGTATTTAATCATCCACAAGCCTTAAGAGACTTTAATGAGAAATATAGCACTCGTTTCTTTTCTGATATTTCTCCGCCAACACTCATCAGTCAAGATATCAATCGCCTAAAAACATTCTTTTTAGATATAGGCAATGTAGTTTATAAGCCCTTGGAGGGCATGGGTGGACATAATATTTTTCATGTTAATGAACATGGCGACAATATCAATGTTATTTTAGAAATACTCACCGAGAATGGTCAAACTCCGATTATGGCACAGCGCTATATACCTGAGATTAAAACGACTGGTGATAAACGTGTGTTAGTCGTAAATGGAGAAGTGATTCCCTATGGTCTTGCACGTATTCCTCAGGGAGATGACACGAGAGGTAACTTAGCTCGTGGCGCTAAGGGACAGGTTGGCCGATTAAGTCAAAAAGAGCTTGCCCTTTGTCAAAAAGTTGCCCCTAGGTTAAAAGAAAAAGGAATTATTTTTGCTGGTCTAGATTTAATTGGCGATTATATCACTGAAATAAATGTCACGAGTCCCACAGGACTTAGAGAGCTCTGCGCTGAAACAGAGATTAATATTGCAGACAAGCTAATAGAAGCACTATCAAAACTCGTATAGTCTCTCAACAGTTTATCAAAAAACACATCAATAGACTTATCTTTTAACATTTAGTTAATTATCGTTTCTCTATTCTAGCATAGGTAGAGTCTCCTTTATTCTTAGGTTCTTTTAAGCCGCCCAAGGTATCATAGGTCGGAGACTGCTGATGTTGTTGATAACACGCATCTAGCTTACTTTTTCTTTCCTCAACGGTTGGTATAGAACTAAAGCTAAGTCCTGTTGTATTTTTAAGTTGACGCGCAAATACTTTATCTTCAGCAAGAATTTTTGCGTATTGCTCATCTAAAATACCCACACAGGACAAACGAACAGCCTGCTCAACTTGAGCAAAAGATAAATCTTTAGTGATATATTTTAAGAAAAAGGGATTTTTACAGGCTTTTTCTAACTCCAGCTTATTTAAATATTTTGAACCCGGCAACTCATTTCTAAACTTCATGGCTAACTGGCGATGATGTTTAACACGGCCAGAAATTTCATTGAGATCTACTGGTGTGAGCGCATTAAATGCCACTTCACTCATTCGTGATAAATAATCCACTACACCTGGTTGCTCTAACACTTCAAACACTTTTGCATCATGAAAGCCACTACCTCTATTCGCAAGCATCGCTGCAATTCTAAGGTGAGTGTGACTAAAATTCTTTAGATATCTTATAGGTGCCTCTCCACGCATGTACTCGATAAAACCAGAATTAGTTAAGGCACTTTCAATAAGCTCAGCACTAAGGCCTGGAATTAGACTTAACGCTTTTGATAGAGATTGATCATCGGTTGGCACAGAATAAATCGATTCATCCTCAGCGCTAATATCTTCTTGCCCATTTTTAATGATTTGCTCGGCATCTCTAAGTATTGAAGGAAGTTCTACAAACTTTGCTTGTAAAAATTTATTTTTTAATCGCGGACAATGATACAGTTTTTGTGCATCTTTAAACTTAAACTTTCCAATATGAATCAAAAAATGAACAAAGGGATCTCTTGCGGGATAAATCCCTGCGAGCTCTAAAGGGATCCTTGTTTGTGGTAATGCATTATTTTTAGGATCAATATTTTTATCTTTGATGTAGCTTATGACATCTGGATCAAATAAAGCACTCTTAGCAGTTGAAGTTAACAGTCCGTATTTCGCAAGCCTTGCTGCATGTACCAAAATATCAGCTGTTAATTGCGATAAAGAGCATCCCAAAATAAATCTACGGTACTGCTTATTTTTTAATGCTAGTTTGAAGGTTTCCTGAGCTTTTTTAGTACGCCTATACAATAACCCATTGGCTAGCTTTTCTATATGTGCCCCAGAGTGCCCACTCAGTACTGCAACATCATAAATCGTATTAAAAGCTTTCGTATCACCATCTAAATATTCACGAGTTTGTCTTAGAAAATCATCATAGTTTTCAACTGTAATCGATTGATAATGTTTTATAATCTCCCTATCATCAGCAATTCTATCAATTTCTTGCTGAGTGAATTGTTGAGCTATTTGCAAAAACTCTTTTAATTCCATTTAACACCCCAAAACACATCTTACTGACTGTATTTAACAATTTTAGACCAAAAACACCAATATGATTACATATTAATCACTTTTAAATAAAAACATATTAAAAATAATAAGGTTAGTTAGGCGAAAATCTAAGTGCTAAGTGATTTTTTTATGACAAAAATGATGCTTATTGCTATATATTAATTAAAAAATTCAGGGAATGAATATGCCTATTAGTGAACAGTTAGCTCAAATTACCGTGAGCATTTACTCTGCAAATAACTCGTTATTAAGTGCAAGTAGTTATGCTGCTCTGCAAATTAAAGTCAATCATGAACCTGCGATAAAGCGTGCTGCTTATTTAGGAAAAACCGTCGCCTCAACAACACAGGCTGTCACACATAGTCTAGTTGCCGCCGGTCTCTCTGGCGCTAAAGGACTGACTGAAGCCTCGCTTGCCGCCTCTGGATTAAGTTTTCTATGTGCACTACCTAGTGCAATTGAAACAATTCAGGGGCTAGGGATAGCAGATAAGCCCAAGCACTCTGTCAAAGACATTTATTTAAATGCTAAAGCACAACACAACGAAGCATTAAAGCGCTTAAAAATTAGTTTACTTGTAACTAAACCTGAAAAACACGACAATATTTTACGCCTTTTATATAACCTACCGTTAGAAGTCGTTCAAGATAAAGCACATCATAATTTATTTCCTATTATCAATAAAAAGCTAGTAAGACAAAAACGTGGTGATGCTATTCGTTTTTTCGAGAAACATTTAAATACAGAAGAAAAACGTTTAGAGCTGATAAAAGGATTCTTAAACTCTCTAAAAAATATCGATAAAGAAAACATGGAAAGACCGCCAATTTCTCTAGGAGAAATTGCCACTTTTTTAAGTTTGCTTGATCCAGAAAAAGATGAAGATGCAATCAACGCCTTTAGTCAGCTATTTAGCGAGCTTTTAATACCTTTTCGACAAACACTTGCCAAAGATATTGATTGCGCAGCCGCCTTGGATGAAAGCAATCATGCACTTTGCCACTTAATGACAGCAACATTTACTCGCCGCGCTCATCGTAAAAAAAGGACCGCTAAGCAATTAAATGCTGCCAAACATGTGTTAACAGGCGTTGGAATTGTCTTAAGTGGTGCTTTAGCTGTGTACTCTGCTGGACTTTCAGTGCCAGTTACTGCATTACTGCTAACAAAGATTGCATCTTCTTCAGTGTCGCTAGCAAGCACCGGGGTAAGAATTGCTAAAATGATCAAAGAAGGAGCTGCTATTAACGACATTGAAAACTTACTTACTCCAGAAATTATTGACGAGTTACAAAAAAATAATATGGGTGAGGAGTTACTTAAAGCCGCTCTTGAATCTGTGAACGCCTATGAAAAAGAATTAAAAACCATTTCAACAAAAATAAAAACGCTTGCAGCTGAAACACATGATACGGCAAGCGCACTAAAAAAAGATCCCCTCTTTGTATTAAAATACTTAGAGGCCAACAAACAGCTTGCACATCTACTAATAGATGAGCCCTTTCTTGAGTCTATAAGTAATAAAATAAATGATGGTTTAGATGCACCAAAACTTTATCAAGCAATGATCTTGGAGGTTGAGCAGCAACAACACCTTTCAAGCAAACCCAACTTTGCTTATCAAAGCGCAAAACTAAAATGTCTCGAAGTTATCACCTACTACATGCTACATGAAGATGAAGTGACTCGTAACACATTTATCTCTATGGTTGAAAAAGGTGAACTCGCTACTTTTATTAAAGGAACTTTTGAGCAGAGCAGGGAACGTGCCGAGCACATGTATAAAGAAGTATTTCGATACGAAAGGCAATTTACAACGCTTTCATCGCTAAGTGAGGCTGTTTATAATGAAAGTCGCCTCATACACATACAAGATCATCGTTTATGCCAACAAAAGGTTGGGCAGTTAAGCATCGAAAAGTTGCTACGGGCTAGCGACCATCTTGAGATTATTGAAACCTCAAAAGAGAAGCTGTCAGAAACATTGAATAAAGCCAAAGAAAAAATTGATGCTAATGATGCTAATACCAACTATCACCGTGCAATGAAGCGTCCTGTCGTTTAGGAACAACTATTGACAGAATAAAGCTCTATATGCTAATATATTAATCAATTATTGCTGCCATACAATCATGATCATGCCTAACGAGTCCAACAAAACAACGCCCTTATTTTCAGACGAGCAAAAAGTCGCTGCCACCTTTGTCGTCACCACGCTTGCCTCTTATGCACTTTTTAAACGCAATGGCTACCACGCCGCTTTACACCTTTATAAAAAAGGTGGCGGTGGACTCAATATCTATCAAAATCTACCCGGAAAAGTTAACCCTAAAAGGCGATTTGCCATCGACTATCATCCCTTTTGGGATAAAGAGACATGCACTCGTGTCTGCAAGTTACACTGTCATTACGGTAAAACGAATCGTGAAATGAAATACCATCGCCCCTACCAAGGTGGGTGGTAGGCTATTTTAACCCCTCATCAATCTATCCAGTATTCCACTGAGTGCTTCAAATACTGCAGCCTGGCGAATCGCTTCTCGATCACCTGTAAATAAAAACACCTCAGCCTCAGGTGCTTGGCTGTTTTGACACCATCCAATCCAAACGGTACCGACAGGCTTTTCCTTTGAGCCACCATCAGGACCCGCGATACCACTTACCGCAACTGCGATTGAGTCGTCCTCTTTTAGCAGAGCACCTTCAGCCATCGAACAGACTGTTTCACGGCTCACTGCTCCATATTGGCTTAACGTATTATCACTAACACCAAGCATTTCCTTCTTGGCTCGATTGCTATAGGTAATATAAGCTCTATCAAACCATTCGGAGCTCCCCGGTATCGATGTAATAACGGAGCTGATAGAGCCCCCAGTACAAGACTCAGCCGTAACCAATCTCCGGCCAGTTTGCTTTAATCTTTTTGCAATATTAATCAACAGGTTATCTAAATTCATCGCATACTCATCGTCATAAAGGATAAAATCTTTACAAAAAAAACTATTTTGTTAATGAATTGTTAAATTATTTACGGTATATTTACGATCGTTAACAACTAAGCTTTTTCAACCAAAACATGACTTGGCATCTTATCAGACATCAATATCGTTTAAAACGAGGCGTAATCGGCACTATCAGACGCCATCTCCCTTCGTTCTTAGGTGGTATTAAAAACCATGAATATAAGCTAGCTAGAGATATATTTGAGTTGGCAAACCAACATATCCCTGGAGCATTTAACGATGATGGTCTATTTAAATTTCTTGAAGCGATAAGCTCAAGCAGTAATATGAGCTTTGCAGAGCGCGATAGAAAATTTATAGCAAAACTTGTCTGCAGCTTTTATGGTGGTGATTTTATCGAACATCTAGACAAGGTATTCTCTTTGCTTCCTTTGTTTGAGGCGCTTAAGATAAAAACAGAAATCACAAATAAAATAACGAGTACACTATATCATAATAAGCTTCAAACTAGCTTAAATAACTATCAACCAAATATGAAATTTACTGAAAATCAAGAGTCTTTTTTCAACTTGCTCATCAGTCAATTTAATGAACATGTGATAGCTAATATGAAGAAAAAGTTTCACTCTTTTTTATCTGCAAAAAGTCAAATACCACAGGCTAAAGCAACAGCTAATGGATCTGACATACCGCCATCTTCTAGAGAACTTAACACACTTAAAGCTAGCCCTGAAGCAAAACTACAGTCGCTAACTCTTGAAGGCTTTTTACTACGTGCTAAAAAAGATCCCTCGCTGTTAAGTGCGCAGTTAAGCACACAGAGTCAACACACAAACGAACAATTACTCTATCGCCTGCTCATTAGTGCAAATACGAGCCATGAGCTTTCTTCAGTGATAGATGCAATAAAAACACACACACTTCCCTTACCACATGATAATAGCTCACTCTTACAATTGCTCGTTAAACAACTTGCTCAATCTTGTGAAAAAAGGAAAAGTCAGCATGCTGATGGCCCTTGGCAAAAATTAATGAGCTCACTTATCAGTGAAAATATTATCGAAGGCCACATCGCTAAAGTACTTTTAAATTTTGCTAAAATTAAAGCAGATAGAGTGAGCTTACTAAAAACTGAGCGTACAAAAGTATATCTAGGTGTGGATATTGGTAGTATCGATGACTGGACGAGATGTTTTGAGAATTTAAATCAATTACTATCAACATTAACCAGTGTGCCAGGACTTGTTGTTTTTAAGATGGATTTTCAATGCTATTTAAAATCCCAACTGAAAGCTCTTTTAACGCCACTACTTAAGCCCATGATAGAGTTTACGCGAGAGTTAAATAGCTATAAATCATCTATCAATGACTTATTCACCGGAAGATATAAACGCTTCAATCGTACCAATGATGTTGAGCAAATCGATTTTATTTGTAAAAAAGAACTTCCTAAAAAGTATCAAGAAAAATACAAGCTGCAATTACAACAAATAAAAAAATTGATGATCGCATTCCAACCCATTTGTACGTACTATCAAAATGATAAATCAATAAGAGAATATCTTGCTGATAAAGAAAAAATATATCAAGAAGAAAGTCGACGTCAAGCACAACAAGAGGCCAGAAGACTACGACGAGTAGACTTATTTCAAGCTGCAAAGTCAGGTGAAATAGGTATGATATCAAGAGATCAAATCGCAGACGTTTGTAAAAATAGTGACGGCAACTTAGATGAAGAACTTTATTCGCAGCAGCTTAAGCTATTTAAAACACTCAACGTCGTAATTTAATATCGCTTAGACCGTTACCAACTCTATAGCTTTTAAAGCAATAGGCTCCTTTAAAAAAATTTCACCTACCCGACTAAATCGCTCTGGTAAATCAGTAGCAAGATATTGAGTTGACGGTAGGGTTGTCCTTGCTTGTAATTTTTGCTCTTGAAGTAAAGTGCGCACCGCTTTGGCTATTTCTATTGCAGGGTCTACAAGAACAACCTGTTGCCCTAAATAAGCCTGTAAGGCTTTTTTTAATACAGGGAAGTGCGTGCAACCCAATAGTACACAGTCTTCATCTGAGTAAGCATCTTTTAAATAAGCTTTTATCGCTTCATCGACAATCGGGCCCTCGATAATTCCCTCTTCCGCTAAGGCAACGAATAAGCCACATGCTTTAGACGTCACTATCGACTGTGGAGACAAATGATGAATGTGTTTGGGATAGCTTTCAGATCGTACTGTGGCTTCAGTCGCTAACACTAAAATTTTACGATTTCTACTCTGGTTAATGGAGGCTTTAGCACCTAGCTGAATAACACCTATCACCGGAATATCAGAAAATAATGATTGTAAATCACTTAAAGCAGCTATCGTTGCCGTGTTACAAGCAATAATAAGCATTTTAATGCCCCGCTCATGTAACAGTGCGGCCATTTGTCTTGCATAATGAACTACTGTCAAACGACCTTTAGTGCCATAGGGGAGGCGTGCGGTATCACCTAGGTATATATAAGATTCTTGTGGTAGCGCTTCTTTTAATGCTTTAAGTACAGTTAATCCACCCATTCCTGAATCAAAAACCCCTATAGGTAGCTCATTTTTATCAGACACTGACATATTACCTCATCAATAACGACTATTTATTAATATTCTTAAGATACTTACATGCATAAATTATACCCTACCCTTTCCTATTGCATCATTTTAGTCTTTTATTAACGAGGGTATCACTAGGTACTATTTACTTATTTTACTGTTTTTGTGGTCAAATATTGCCAATGATGATAGAATTAATGCCATTTTAGAACATTTATACCTTGGAGGATTTATGCCAAGCCAAAAATCAACAGTTAAACATTTTGTTATTTTCGGTGATAGCTTATCAGAGCGTGCGCGCCTTGCTCATAAACACATTTTTGGTATACCTTTAGCTGATATTGCTGGCTTAAAAGGCAATTCTCCAAAGGGACGATTTACTAATGGTTATGCTTGGTCTGATGTGTTGTGCGCCAATATGGCTAGCGAACTGTTAAAAGAAGAAATCAAAGCAGCTAACCCCCACGATCTCGATAGCGCCGATATTGCTGACGATATCATTACTCACGCGCCCGATGCTCAGACAGCAGTCCATAGTTATAGCCTCAATCGTGGAGATACCTACATTGGTTTAAATGGAGTGGATTTTGTCAGGACATACGCTGAGGGAGGCGCTAGTTCACATAACTATCACGGTGACTTTAGTCTTAATCCTGTAGTTGAAGGCTCTAGGCTTATTCTCTCGAATCTTGATCATCAACGTGCTCGTCTTATTAGAGATGATGAGCGTTTTCACGTAACACCAAAACATAAGGCTGAAACACTTGTAACTGAATGGACTGGCGCTAATGATTTAATCACTGAAAATCATATTAACAGTCATACTAGTCAGAAAAAAATTGAAGCTATTGTTAAAAAAGCCGTTCAGGCACGACTCCATAATATTCAGGAAATGATGGCAAATGGTTATCGTCATTTTATGGTAATAGATCTTCCTGATCTCGCTCTTACACCTAAATATCGAGCAATGTCAAAAAATGCTCGAACAAACGTAACTAAAGCTACAGAGTTATTTAACCTACAGCTTAAAAAAGGATTAGATGAACTAAAAAGCAAAAATCCAAACAGCGAAATTCACTTATTTGAAGCCTCTAAGCAATTTAAAGATATTTACGATAATTATAACAACTATGACTTTGACTCTCGTGACCCATACGTCAAATCTAAGGCGTATAAAACTTCAAAAGATCATATGCGTGATTCTGAAAAGCATATGTTCTGGGATGATGTGCATCCATCTGCGCATATGCATCGCTTGCTTGCAGATAGAATGGAGGAAACCGTTAACAAGCTTTATAACATCGAAAAACCGACTCTTGATACAGAAGGGAAAAAACGTGAGATATCTGAAGAGGTACTGGTCGATGAGTTCCTGCATGCCTATCATCAACGATTACAAAAAGAAAAACGTGGGATTTTTGGTCACTTTCGTAAAAGTCAATTACAACTAGATAGTGAACACCTCAAGTTAGATGATATTATTTATCACGCACTTTATGATCGCACCAGCCGCGGCCACTTTAATCGCACACACCAAGTACTGTGTGACATGGGGTATTTTAAAGACGCGCTTGCCAACGATGTAGTCAATGTTCCCGCTTTTATTGAAGCGGTGGAAAGAGTTAAAGCTAGCGTTAATGCTAGTGACAATCAAAATGCGGACAAAGATATTGACCCATCAGCTTCTAGTGAAAGTCTTATCAATAATTTTATAGTCGCTTATAAAGAAAAATACTATCAGGATAAACGAAAGTTTGGTGGTGTTTTTAGAACCAGCCATATGATGAAATACATTGGTCGTAATAAGCTCTCACTTGATGTTATTTTCAAACACGCGTTACTTGGAGATGGAGAGCGCTCACGTCTTGTACTACGAAATATGGGGTGGATTGATAATCATAATCAACTGACTACTGATGCAGCAAAAAATCCGCTTCTTAGAAAAGCTCACGCACCCTACTTTAAACTTTATAAAGAACGCCAGCATGAACTAAATATTGCAGCAATGCATGCTGCAACCATGCGCTAAATTTTTTCTGCTCCTCACACACTAACTCCAAAGGTGTGAGGAAATATTTATATCCATGCTACCTGGAAATGCTCAAAAACGTGCATTACGGAAGGATAGGGGTATAGACATCAAAGCGAACCGTTGCTTTGTGCTTATCACCAATTGAATAAGTTGGAGAAGCTAAAAGCGGCGCAGATTTTCTTGGCCACTTAATCACTAATTTCTTTCGACACTTACTTCGTGCAAGTCGTGCTAAGGCTTCCTTATTATCATCTGCGCTAACTAGATTCTGCAAGATTTGTAAATCTTTTTTCACCTTGGAAGATTTTTTTCGCTCCGGATGCATAGGATCATAATAGATAAGATCAGGGTATTCATTTATGTCTAATTGCTGTAAATACGTGTAGCTATCAGTCACTAAAAGTGCTAGCTTTAATTCTGAATGCATATCTTTTAAACGTCTGAGTCCATCCTCAAGTAAACGTGAGACTATTTCATGACGCTCTAGCATTAAAATATCAGCACCTGATTGCGCCAACATAAAAGCATCGCGCCCAAACCCCGCACTTATATCTAAAATACGCATATTGGCTTTCGGTTTGCATGCTTTAACTATCCACTCATGTTGATATGCGCGAGCACGTTTTTGTAATGTTTCGCTTAAAAAGTCAACACAAAACGGCCGCATGCTCTGATGTGTTAGGCATAGTTTTTCTTCAAGCTTAAGAAGCTTAAACTCATCTGAGCTCATGAGCACTCTGCAATTAATGCATCCACTGCTTCAACCAATGAAGAAAATGATTCAATTTGCTCATCAATCTCATGCTGCTTAGTCATTTGCGAATGAATTAAAATAGGACGCGCGCCACAAGCAAGAGCACATGCAACATCACTTTGCCTATCGCCAATAAACGGCACGTTCTTTATATCCACACCAAAATGCTTGGCAATAGCGAGCAACATACCTGGACTTGGCTTTCGACAAAAGCAACCTTCATCAGGATGATGCGGACAATAAACGATTTTTTCAATCACACCACCAGCCTCAAAAACAAGATCACACATCTTTTTATGAATATCTAAAAGTATCTGCTCTGTATAAAGCGCTCTTGCAACTCCAGACTGATTGGTTGCCACAGCGACTTTAATACCGGCCTCTGATAACCGTGCAATGGCCTCAATGCTGCCTGGGATCGGGCGCCATTCATGCACATTTTTTATATAATGCTTGGAATCATAATTAATGACACCATCCCTGTCTAAAATAACTAGCTTCATACACTTTTCAACTATCAGTCCATAGGGCTTTCAATTATTCTAAGCGAGAGATATCTGCTACTTGCATAAACTGCTGCTCAAGCTGCGAAAGCAAAGCCAAACGATTATTTTTTACCCTCTGATCCTCCACCATGACCATAACAGACTCAAAAAACTCATCAACCTCTGGCTTAATTTTTGCCATAGACTTCAGTGCCTTTTCATAATCAAGCTGGTTTATATGCGGTAGAGTTTCATCAATCATACCTTGAATATTAGTAAATAACTGTTGCTCAGAAGCTTCTGTCAAAAGCGTGCTATCAACTTCCAGATTGAGTCCTACCCCATCTGTTTTCTCTAACAGTTTTCTAATTCGCTTTAACACCTGTGATAAGTCAGCACAAGTTTCTTCTTTTGCCAATAGGCTCAATGCTTGGATACGACGATGAGCATCAAATAAATCATCATCAGTAACAGCAATCACTGCATCAAAGACATCATACCTAACGGCTTGGTTTAATAGGTACGCCTTAAAGCGCTCAATAATGAACTGCTTGACCTCCGTAATAACTGACTTGGTATTGATATCTAGACTAAAGTACTTACTGACCTCTAAAAGCAAAGTGCTTAACTTAAGCGAATGATTCTCTGATAACAGCATCCGCACGATTGCCAATGCATGACGACGACATTTGTAAGGATCTTTCACTCCAGTTGGCTTTTCACCAATAGCAAAGATAGCAAATAATGTATCTAATCTATCCGCTAAAGATAAAATAAACCCGACTTGTGTTTTGGGAAGTTCATCTCCAGAAAATCTAGGTAAATACTGCTCAAATATAGCCTGACAAACTTCTGTCTCTTCACCATCGTGTAATGCATAATACTGCCCCATCACACCTTGTAATGATGGAAACTCCCCAACCATTAAGCTCACTAAATCAGCTTTAGCCAAGTCACCAGCTGCTCGAACATGTGAGTGATTAGCTGACAGCTTGTGAGCTAAATATAATGCAATATGTTTTATACGCTCTGATTTATCGAGTACTGATCCAAGTTTCGGATGGAATAAAACATCTTTAAGCTTTTGCGTCTTTTCTTCTAAAGGCGTTTCACAATCTTTTTTATAGAAAAATTCGGCATCACTTAAGCGTGCATGCATTACTTTTTCATTACCTTTAACAATTGATTCAGAGTGTTTGGGTGCAATATTAGCAATCGTAATAAAAAATGGTAGTAACGAACCCTTGCCATCAGTTAGCGCAAAACACTTTTGATGCTCTGCCATAGATGTCATTAAGACTTCTTTAGGGATATCTAAAAACTTTTTAGAAAATGGAACACAAAGCGCATTGGGCCACTCAACAAGAGCAGTAACCTCATCTAATAAACCTTCATCCAAGATGACTTGGCCTTTAATTTTTTTTGCCTCAGCATTAATTTGCTCAACAATTTCTTTTTTGCGTTTATCCTGGGATACAAGCACGAAGGATTTAGAAAGAGTCTTCTCATAAGTTTTCGGTGAGGTAATCGTTAGATAATTAGGTGCATGAAAGCGATGACCTCTTGTTTGGTTACCAGCCTTTAAGCCTAAAACGGTTCCTCGAACTACTTCTTCACCAAATAACATCAAAACACCATGCACTGGTCGCGCAAATGTGGTAGCACCGGCACCCCAGCGCATAGGCTTAGTAATAGGTAGTTTTTGTAAGCTAGAATTAACGATATCAGCTAATAATCCTACAACAGGCTCGCCTTTTTTCTCAAGTTCATAAGCAAGCCACTCGCCTTTATCCGTTTTATGGTGTGACAAATCTCTAATAGCAACTCCTAAGCCTTTTGCAAATCCAATTGCCGCCTTAGTTGGATTACCATCCGAATCAAAGGAATGTTTAAGACTCGGTCCTTGCCGAAGGATACATTCACCTTTTGTTTCTTCTTCTAAATCGTAAACAATCACTGCAAGCCGTCTTGGGGATGCAAAGTATTCTATTGATTTAAATGATAGTAAGTGCTTTTTAAGCTTTTCTTCAATTCCCTCAGCAAAGTGTTTAGCCAATGATGTCAAAGAGTTAGGAGGAAGCTCTTCTGTTAATATTTCAACAAGAAAATCACGCATGTTTATGATCTCCTAACATTGGAAAACCTAAAGCCTCTCTTGCATCAAAATATGCTTTAGCAACGGCTCGAGATAATGAGCGTACTCTTAAAATATAACGTTGACGCTCTGTTACAGAAATGGCTCCCCTTGCATCAAGTAAATTAAACGTGTGGGATGCTTTCATCACTTGCTCATATGCAGGCAGAGGTAAGTGCTCATTAACTAAATATTTTGCTTGCGCTTCGTGCTTATCAAAATCTTTAAACAACTCAACAGTGTTAGCAAGCTCAAAATTATACCGCGACTGCTCGACCTCATTTTGATGGAAAACATCTCCATAAGTCACTAAGCCATTAGTCGTATTCGCCCAAGGCAAGTCAAAAATATTCTCAACATCTAGTAGATACATTGCTAAACGCTCTAATCCGTAAGTGAGCTCACCTGTTACCGGCGCGCACTCCAAGCCTCCTACTTGCTGAAAATAGGTAAACTGACTAACTTCCATACCATTTTGCCAAACTTCCCAACCAAGCCCCCAGGCACCCAAAGTTGGGGACTCCCAATTATCTTCAACAAAACGAATATCATCCGTTAGTGGATCAACACCTAAAGCGCGTAACGAATCTAAGTACCACTCTTGAATATCAAGCGGTGAAGGTTTTAGCACCACTTGAAATTGATAATAGTGCTGCACACGATTCGGATTTTCACCATAACGACCATCTGTCGGTCGACGACTAGGTTGTACATAAGCCGCTGACCAAGGCTCTGGGCCAATGGCTCTTAAAAACGTCGCTGGATGAAACGTACCTGCCCCAACCTCTAAATCAAGGGGCTGTAAAATTACACAGCCTTTATCCGCCCAATATTGGCTTAAGGTAAAAATAATCTCTTGAAATGATTTAACCATATGTTTTTACTACAAATAAAAAAAGCAGGAAGCACCCCAAAAAGGAGCTTCCTGCTCATGATAATCAAGCTTAGCTTATGAAAGTCTCTTATTTTAACTCTTTTATCACACCTTGTAACGCCTCAAGACTTGCAGCTCCTGGAAGTAAAAAGGTTTTACCTGATTGATACTTCCCACCTGGTGTACTGGCTAAAATAAACACCGGTGTCGCCATCAAGCGTAACTTCTCAGCCAACTCCATATTCGCCTTAACCATATTCTTCACTTTGTCAGACTTCATGTCTGCTTTAAGTTTTGTGGTATTAATACCAACGCTATCAGCTGCCTGTAAAATAATAGACGGTGAAAGGCGTTGCTTTTTATCGATTAATGCATCATGCAGTGCCATATATTTACCTTGCATTGCTGCAGCAAGGGCTGCGCGTGCAGCGAAATCTGAGCCTTTGCCAAAAATTGGAAAATCTTTATAGACCACCCTTAATTGTTTATTTTTCTTAACAAGATCTTTAATCACCGGCGCCATATGTTTGCAGTGGATGCACTGATAGTCAAAAAACTCAACTAGCGTTACATCACCTTTTTTATTCCCAGCCCCGGGGCTATCTGAAGCAAACAAAGCATCAGCATTCATTTTTATCGCGCCCTCAGCCTGCTTGCGCATCTTCGCCATTTGCTGCTTTTGTAACGCTTTTGATGCTTCTAGTAATACTTCTGGATGACTGACTAAATAGTCATGTACGATGCCCTGAATATCTGTTTTTTGTTGACTTGAGAAGCTTGATTTCGCCATCACAGGTGAGGAGCTCATCAAGAGCCCTGTCATTGCAATCGCCGCTATATTAAGCAGTTTTTTCACATTAATCCCCTTACTTTAAACTGATGCCAAAAACTAGCACTATAAATGAGTATCGATATATCTAGCTAATATCCAAGCAAATCAAAAGTCGGATTTAAACCGTTTTCAGCTGAATATTCAGAAACAAATAACTATAAAAAACACGTCCTGCCTTTGATCATTCCTGCCACACTAGGCGCCCTACTCTGTTACAAGACATTTGCTCGAGCATCCTAGATTTAATTCTGTATGATTTTTGACTTTCGATTCACATACATAGACCCTATCACCGTTTAATTGTTTGTCAAGCTTCAAAACACTTACGTAAAGAGTTTTAGACATAAAGGAAATTAGCGTGAATCATACAAACAATTATTGTAACTGTGCGTACTTCAAAACCAACCATTTACTGCCCACTCTAGGGAAGCGAACTTGTACTCGTTGACTCTCACCACTACCTTCAAACGCAAGTACCGTCCCCTCACCAAAAGTTTTATGTGATACCGATTGGCCCAGAGTAAAACCCTTTGCCTCTTTCTCTAAGGGTATTCGCTTAAACGGTGCTCGCTTCACGATAGGCGCTTTGGCAGATAATCTTACCTCTTCAATAACAGACTGGGGTAGCTCTCGGATAAATCGAGACGGTCTATGGTACTCTTCACGTCCATATAATCGTCTAACCTCAGCATATGTTAAATATAGGTGCTGACGTGCTCTAGTAATGCCCACATAACATAAGCGTCTTTCTTCTTCTAAACGCCCCGGCTCATCAACCGACTGATACGAGGGAAAAACACCTTCCTCAAGCCCTGCAATAAATACAATTGGAAACTCTAGACCTTTAGCAGAATGAAGCGTCATAAGCTGTATCGCATCCTCATCAATACTGGCCTCGCCCTCACCTGCTTCTAAAGAAGCATGATTTAAAAACTCAGATAAGTTTGCTGCAATATCCCGCTCTTCTTGAGAGAATTCTTTAGCTGCAGTCACTAGCTCTTCCATATTCTCAAGTTTAGATGTTGCTTTTTCACTTTTGCTTTGACTGTAATGTGCCCAAAGACCTGAATGTGTAATGACATGACGAACGGTTTCATCAAGTGAGAGTGATGCTGTATTCATTTTCAGCTGTTCAATTAAATTTAAAAATCCTGAAAGCGCTTGATGGGCTCGATTTGAAAATGCTTTTTCATCTAGCAATGAAGTGGCTGCTTGCCATAAAGATACGTTATTATCACGACTATATGAACGTAATACAGTTAGTGTTCTATCTCCTATGCCCCGAGTGGGTAAATTAACCACCCGCTCAAAGGCAGCATCATCGTAGGAATTAGAAACCAAGCGCAGATATGCAAGTACATCTTTAATTTCTGCACGCTCAAAAAAGCGAAAACCACCATAAATACGATAAGGAATTCCCTGTCTTAGTAACATCTCCTCTAAAACACGTGATTGAGCATTTGAGCGATATAATATTGCACACTCTCGAAGTGAAAAGTGCTCATCAGCTTTAAGCCTCATAACGCGCTCACAGATAAATCGAGCTTCATCCATCTCGTTAAACGCGCAATATAGAGATATAGGAGAGCCTTCTTCGCCTGCCGTCCATAAAGTTTTCCCCATACGCTTGGCATTATTATCAATCAACGCATTAGCTGCTTGTAAAATATTTTGTGTGGAGCGGTAGTTTTGCTCTAAGCGAATAACTTCAGTGTTCTTAAAGTCACGACTAAATCTCTGGATGTTTTCAATCTTAGCACCTCGCCAACCATAAATAGACTGATCATCATCACCAACTGCCATAATCGTCGCCCCACCTGAGGCCAGTAATCGCATCCACGCATACTGAATCGTATTAGTATCTTGAAACTCATCGATTAATATTACCTTGAACTGATGTTGGAAGTGTGACAACAGCGCTTTATCTTGTAAAAAAAGCTCATGAACTCGTAGAAGTAACTCAGCAAAATCCAAAAGACCACCACGTTTTAAAGCCTCATCATAAGCCTGATATATTTGTTTTAAAGTACGTGTGTAGAGCTCGCCATAGTCTTCAACTTTATCTGCCCGTATACCTTCATCCTTTTTACCATTGATAAACCACTGTACTTTTTTAGGTGGCCAGTGCTCTTCATCAATATTGAGTGCTTTAATCGTACGTTTAATTAAACGTAGCTGATCGTCACTATCTAGAATTTGAAAAGACTCTGGAAGTCCTGCTTTTTCATAGTAACGACGTAAAATCCGATGTGCAATTCCATGGAATGTGCCTACCCACAAGCGATGCTTCGGAGCATCAATCAGTGGTGATAAGCGCTCACGCATTTCATTTGCCGCTTTGTTCGTAAACGTAACCGCCAAAATTTGCTCGAGGCGAATGCCTTCTTTTGCAATCAACCATGCCATACGATGAACCAAAACCCGAGTTTTTCCACTGCCGGCACCTGCAAGTACAAGTGTATTAGTCAAAGGTAATGTAACGGCTTTTTCTTGGGCTTCATTTAATTCATGGGTGATAGACTGCATATAGCCCCCTGTATTTTCAAAACCATGCATTATGAATGAGTGGCGACATATTTTCTAGATCTCGACGTTAAGCGAGAAGCACAAGCAAAAAATAAAAAGGTAAACCTCTAGGCAACCGCGTGAGTGTGATTTTTGCATTCAATCTAGGCGAAAGTGATTCGAGTAGCAGAGTTTATATGCAAATAAATGAGCAATGGAGAATCACTTTTAACAACGAGTGAACTAAAAAGCGCTTCATGCGTTTACCTAGAGCCAAACCTCGACTTGGCGCGCCTTAGTAACTACTATAGTATTGTCAATAAAAAAAACAATTATTTAAATGCACTTTCATCCAGACTTAAAGAAAAAAATCTTCCAGCTTCCAGTATCTGTTGCAACAGAAGTATATGAACATACTCTAGAGGTAACAATTGACGATCTCTATAATGAGACTGCTGATTATTTTTTTCCTTCATCTATAAAATTTGATAAACCGCTAAAATCAATTTCTTTTTTTAACCAAATGAAATTATTGCTAGAGGCTTATATCACACTGGGGGAAAAATATAAGATTAAACCTGGATATATTCAATTACTAAAAAAGCATTTGGACAAGTGGACATCAAGCACCGCCCCCTATCCTGGCAAAGATCAAGAATACTATAAAAACATTAAAAAACTCTTTGAGAGAAGCTATCCTCTCTTTAAGGAAACTTTTACAAATAACTTCAGCAAGGCAAAAAAAGAGTTTCATTTTTTATGTCAGCAGTTAGACGAATGCCCAACGGGCATATATGGTGCGTTAGAACGTGTACAAGGCAACCTTATTTCTCCACAAACACTGCCTCATTGGGTCGAAAAAGGGAGACATGAACTCATTGAGCTAATTGCAGCTAATCATTATGAAAAACTTAAAGAGCAGCATCTTTCTGCCGGCAAAAAACGAGATAAAATTGAAGAGTTAAACGCACATATCTATCAAGCTTTTCATAAGATTTCCTATCAGTTGGGATTCACAACCTTTATTGGAGAGGCGCATAAAGAAGAAGAGGATATCTACTTTTCAAAACTCAATATTACAAAACTCACAAAGCGACAGCTAGTTAAAGCACTCAAAAAAACATACACACCAAAGAAAGTCATCAATGATGTCAAAATATGTATTGAAAACTGGCTTATCGACTATAAAAATATCGATTTTAATAAAGAAACTGAAAAATTTATCGAGGTAAAAAAATTTTTCGCCCCCTTTATCAATAATAAAGTAATGACTGAATCAGATTTGTTTTCGATTTATGATGAAGATTCACACTGTGTATTACATCCTGAGCTTAATGCCAAGTTGTCAAACTGGATACGAGAACTGTTAGTCATTGAGCAATATCTAGTTGATTCTGAACTATCCCCCATTCGGACTTTTATTCGCAAATACAGTAGCAACAATAATCACAAAAATACGAGTCATTTTAATCGAATGTTTTCATTAATTGATAAGCATAGAGCTGCATCAAGACGACAAAAAGTTATTTTATCTTCATGTTTAATAAGACAGTGCTTAGCCAACGAACTACGGTCTCAGTCGCGACTTAGAAAAGCATTTAAACAGTTTTTCTCCTATTTTGGTTTGAGTTTTTTATTTCAGTCTTTTTTTGAACGACATCTTCTTGTATTTAAAACAACAATTGACACTTTAGTACCCACTGCCTCTTGTTCAGAAGAGCATAAAGTCTCTGAGCAATTTCAACTCTCCTTGTATCAACTAAACCAGCTACACTCTCTGCCTACTGAAAAAATGCAACTAACGGACATTCAAAAAGTAAGACTAAGTCGACTTGAAGATTCCATCAATAAAGGGCGATTATCCATAAGTTGTGAGTTACTTCATGCAGATTGCATCAAGGAACTACTCGGCTTAGATGATCACTTTTTTGACGCCAATTTGACCAAAATATTCTCTTACATTTCAAAGAAAGATCTCAAGTTGAACATTAATCTACTGAATAAGTTCTTACAGAAAGGCCACTTTGATGACGAACAACAAGCAATTAGAACTGCCATCCATTTTTTATCCTTAGGCGGGAGTATTGAACTACTCTGTACATATCGACAACTACCTCAGCTGCTTGCAAATTCTAAAGAGGTTATTACTGCTATCACGCTACAAAATAAGAAAAAGCCAATATCAGATGAGGATATTCAAGGATATATTGATTGGTGGAAAGAAAAAAACCATGATACCCATGCGTTTATCAGTCATTTTTTCACAAACTCCGCTTCAAGCATCAATCTCGCAACTGATGATGAGGTAAGTGATACAAATCAAGCAATAAACGTCCTCAGTCTCTCATCATTAGAAAGTCAATAGGTTTAAACAGGCTTCCTTGGCGTTGCAGAGGGCATACCATATCCGCGTTCGGCTAGCTGCAAAACAATATTCATAAAACGCTCTCCCCACTCAGCTGCA
This sequence comes from Gammaproteobacteria bacterium, assembly GCA_030428185.1. Classification (GTDB taxonomy): domain Bacteria; phylum Pseudomonadota; class Gammaproteobacteria; order Legionellales; family Legionellaceae; genus JAUICE01. The sequence continues at coordinate 26,965 of JAUICE010000001.1, read as the reverse complement.
TCATAATTGACAACTACAACATTTTGCGAAAGATTTAAAATAGACTCAAATGCTTTTCGCTGACCAAGCTCAAAACCATAGAATGCAACTCTTACCTCAGTTTCATCAGAAATACCACCCGTTTTTAAACGCTCGACCAAAATTGAAACCATTTTTTCAATTGTCATAAAATATTTAAACAAACTGTTGCCTGATGAAAATGCTTCCTCACCTCGAGACATCTTTAAACGAAATCCTTCATCAATAATTGAATAAACATGCTCTTTTTCTTTTGTATCTTCATTGACTTCAGGCTCAATGATAGTGGGCGGGGATACTGCCTCAACTACAGGATCGACAATTGTGAGCGTGAAATCAGCCCAAAGAAAAGCGAAATATTCGATATATTCTGCAATAAGCTCTGGAGTCAAGTTATCATCAACACTCTGGGAAATAGCAGCGACTTGCTCTCTTAGGCTATCGGCCTCATCATGAATTGAACCACCCTCATTGTCATCTTCTGCCATATTTTATCCAAATATTTATTCATCATTGATGGAATCTCTATAGCTTAATTGAGCCCACTAGAAACGTCAAAGCTAAAGCAACCCTACTAAGCATATTTTTACAACTACGAGGACATTGCCTATGACTAAGGTTTTCAGGTATCTTAGGATTATGCAACCAAATGGATTTGGTTTCGTTTTGAGTCAAAAATCAAACACATTATTATCTAAAGTCATTTTAGGTGGTCTACTCGGCATATTGGCAGGATTAATTTTCGGAGAATATGCAACGACACTCAGTCCCATAGGCATCATTTATATTCGCTTAATGGAAGCTGCTGTCTATCCTTATATCATCTCATCACTGCTCATCGGCCTAGGCAGGCTAACACCAAACCTCTCTTTCAAACTGTTTACTTATGGGTGGAAGAGTTATTTGCTATTACTTTTTGTTGCCTACGTGGTCCTTTTTATCTTAAGCGACGCCATTCCATATGCAAGTACAGTCACTCATGCACCGTTTGATACGGAAAAACTACTCGCATTATTAATCCCAGCCAATTTATTTGAAGCATTATCATTAAATTATGTACCTGCGGTTATTTTATTTTGTGTACTCTTTGGCATTGCTATTCAAAGAGTCGATAAAAAAGAGCGACTTTTATCTATTTTTGAAGTCATTAGCAATGTGTGCTTAAAATTTTGGCAACACCTTGTATTATTTTCTCCAATTGCTATTTTTTCTTTACTCGCCAATACATTCGGAGCGATTAACCAGCATGAATTTCAAGAGCTTTATCTTTATTTGATTTTGTTTTTTGCAGGCACCATCACACTTACCTTTTGGGTCTTACCAGGATTACTGTCTAGCATCATTCCCTTAAGCCATGGCGAAATTCTCAAACAAACTAAAAAAGCAATTTTAATCTCTTTATCAACAACGTTAAGCGCAGCCGCAATTCCCTTTCTTCAACGAAGTATCGAAAGAAGCTTAAAAAAGGCAAAAGCCTGCCACAAAGATAAAAAAGAAATTGTCGATACTTGCATCTTAGTGGGTTATCCATTCGCACAAATTGGTAATAGCTTTATATATTTATTTATTTTCTTCTCAGCGTTCTATTACAATCATGCAATTAGTGATAAAAATCCATTTTTAGTCGCTCTTATCAGTTATCTGTCCTCTATTGGTACATCAACTTCGACCATTAACTCATTAGGATTTATATCCGAATGGTTATCTTTGCCTGCGACCACCACCAATTTTTATGTCAGTCTTATGCCGATTATTCGCTACGGTTTAGCAACCACCTCCGTCATGGGCTTATCTTTTTTCACCTATATCACAGCATTTGCCTATTTTGACTTAATCAGAATCCAATGGGGAAAACTATGCATGCACTTGGTGTCAGGTTTTTTAGTACTGATACTGCTCTCAAAAGCTACGAGTCCTTTCTTTCCCGCTCCTGGTAAACGTTTTGTAGAGCGTCTGAATACTTTTGAGATTCATGAAACCACTCAGGCTACACTAATCAAATATCCCCACCCACTACCTAAAGCCCTACAAAATCAGGATGCTCTCGATAGGATTTTAGCAACACATATACTACGTATTGGCTATAATGCGCATCAAAAACCATTTTCATATTTTAATCGTAGCGGACATTTGGTTGGATTTGATATTAGTTACGCTTACGACTTAGCTAAGTCTCTTCATGCAAGTATCGAGTTTGTTCCCTACAATTGGAACAGCGTGATTGACAAACTCAATAACGGTCAATTTGATCTTGCTCTCGGTGGCATCTATGTCACCAGCGATCGCTTAAACCAAGTCCACTTTAGTAGTCCTTATTTAAAGTGCCAAGCTTCAATTATCACCACCAAAGATAAGGAGCGACGTTTCAACTCTACGGTCTCTATTAATCATAGCGATTTAAAAATCGCGTATTTTAAAGATTCTCTATTTGAATCTCTAAGTCATCATTACTTTACCAAGCAAAACCTCATTGAACTTAAAACATTTGAAGATAACTTCATCCATGAATTAGAGCAAAAACAGATTGATGGGATTTTGTGGAATGAAATACAAGCCAACATATGGGCTAATGCATCATCTAAATATGTATCAAGTACACCACTTGATCTTGATGCGAAATTGTTATTTGCCTTCATGCTTTCAAAGCATTCTCCTAAACTGCTGGAGTATGTTAATTATTGGTTAAAAATAAAAGATGAAGAAGGATTCTTTGCTGAAAATAAAGCGCACTGGATAAATGGCGCTCCTAGTAGAACGTTTAAGCGCGCACATTTAATGACAACTATAAGAAAACGGTTACATCTGAATTCGTAAAGCATACTCTTTTGAACGCATCTCTTCGATACGACTTAAAGTCCTTTGAAATTCAAATTCTTTCTCTCCATGTATATATAAACGCTCAGGCTTATCTTCAGCCATCATGATGAGTCTTATTTGATTATCATAAAATACATCAATTAAATGAATAAAATAGGTGATTGAAGCTAAATCATTCGCCATCATTACAGGTATGCCACTAACAAGCACTGTTCGATACTGTTTGGCAATTTCTAAATAATCTACGTAGGAGCGCGGTGGAGCGCAAAGCTCTTTAAAGTCAAACCATACGGATTTTGGGCTAACCTTAATGGTTTTTATTTTTCTATTCGCAATGGATAACACCCTATTTTGTTTTACTTCTCCACTAGCATACAAATCAAACCAGTGGTCAACTCTCTTTGTATTTTCCTTATTATTTGGATAAAAATACACGCCTTGTTTCTCAAAAAAATCTTGCCGATAATCTTTGTCACCATCTAAATGAATAACATGACAATACTGAGTAATCAGCGAAATAGCTGGCATAAATCGTTTGCGATGCAACCCTTTATGATATAAGTCATGTGGTTTAATATTAGATGTAGCAACCAAAGTCACGCCAAAATCAAATAAATGAGTCAATAAGCGCTCTAAAATCATCGCATCAGCAATATCATGGACAAAAAACTCATCAAAACAAAGCACACAAGTTTCTTGTGACCACTCTTTAGCAACAATCTCTAGGGGTGAAGGATGTCCTTGCAGCTCTGTTAAACGAGTGTGTACTCGATACATAAATTGATGAAAATGAAGTCTTATCTTATCGTTAAAAGGTAAATGTTCAAAAAAGAGATCCATCAAAAAAGTTTTACCAACACCAACACCTCCCCAAAAATATAAACCCATTGCAGGTTTTCGTTTTGTAAGAAAACGCCTGAGTCCTTTTCTTTGTTTCAACAAGTGTCGTGTAATATTATCAAGGGTGCTTATGGCCACAAGCTGTTTACTGTCTTTAACAATAAGGCCGTCTCCAACCAGTTTATAATATCGATTAAGCAGTGTTAACATCTGCAATTAAGCCCTTAAGTGTCGTTCTAAGCGTCACTAATTGTCCATGAAAAAAATGACTACTATCAGTAAACTCAATAAGCGTTGGCGCAGGCGTGATATTTTGGTGCCAGCACTTAATATCTTCTTTAGGTACAATTTCATCTTTATTAGCGACAATCACTGACCACTTCATTTTTGGCACACCAAACTCAGTAAAATCACCATGATTCACAGCTGGTGCTATAGAAATAAGATGGCTTGCATGTAATAGAAAAGCAGCTCGGTAGCTAACATACGCACCAAAAGAAAATCCTGTCAATATTAAGCTGGCTTCAGGAAAGGTTTCTATGAGTGCTTCACCAAGAGCAGCATAGTCTTTGCTTTCACCCACCCCATTATCAAAGACACCCTCACTTAAACCCACACCACGAAAATTAAAGCGCAAAGAAATATACCCCAGATCATGGCACGCCCTAGCAATCGTAGTCACCACTTTATTGTTCATCGAGCCACCATGCAAAGAGTGTGGATGGCCAATAAGTATCAGTTTATCAAGTTTGACTGCATCTGGAATGGTGATGACTGCCTCGACATTTCTAGAGTCTAATTTAAGAAGCAATTTATGTTCACCTGGCTGATAAATCATATCACGATTAAACATATGGGTATTTGGATGTAAAAAGTACAATTCATTTTATTATACTCCTGTCCTTTCATAATGCACCTTCTAAGCAATGGAGTCAGAGCCGTTTGAAATTGAAGTGCGCTAATTTTCACAAAAGTCTAAACACGAGCATTTCCAGGTGGCATGGGTATATCATGTTATGAAGGCAATGCAAGTATGCTTATTCGCATTTTCACCTGGAGAGCGTATACTAATTGGCTAACTTTTAAAAAAAAGAATTTATCATCGAATTATGCTCGCACTATCCGTAAAAAATTTACAAAAAACTTATTCAAATGGTTTTCAAGCAGTCAAGGGAATAAGTTTTGATATTGAGGAAGGTGAGTTCTTTGCGTTGCTAGGCGCAAATGGAGCTGGAAAATCAACGACCATTGGTATCATTTCATCACTAGTCAATAAAACTCAAGGTGAAGTGAGTGTCTTTGGGCAATCGCTAGACAAACACCCCAACGAGGTCAAAGCGCACATAGGCTTAGTTCCACAAGAATTTAATTGCAATATCTTTGAAACATCGATGCAAATCCTTGAAAATCAAGCAGGATTCTATGGCATCCCCGCAAAACAAGCCAAAGAAGCCGCAGCTTTTTATCTTGATGCGCTGGGTTTATGGGATAAGCGAAATATCATTTCTAAACAGCTCTCAGGTGGTATGAAAAGACGACTGATGATTGCAAGAGCTTTAGTCCATAAACCTAAAGTGCTTATCCTTGATGAGCCAACAGCAGGTGTTGATATCGAAATTAGACATAGTATGTGGACATTTTTACATGAGCTGAATCAACAAGGAACAACTATAATTTTAACGACTCATTATCTTGAAGAAGCTGAACATCTATGTAGAAAAATTGCCATTATTGATAAAGGCGAGCTAATAGAGCACACAGATATGCCTTCACTTTTGAAGCGCACAGAAAATTATACAATGGTCTTAGAGCTCTCTCACCCAATTAGCGAACTGCCAGGGTTTAATAATTTTAAGGCCAAGCGTATTTCTGAAGATGAGCTTGAAATTACGATTAATAAGGTTTTTGCCGAACTTAATCAAAAAAATATTATTGTGTCGCATATCAAAAACAAAGGCACACGGCTTGAAAATCTTTTTTTGGACTTAATTAAATCAACGAGTAGCTGAGTCAATATGATAAATAAACTTGTATTCCAACGAAATTTTATTTCCTTTCAAACGATTGTAAGGCGCGAATGGGTACGCATGACCCGAATTGCCAGTCAGGTTTTTTTACCTCCGGTGATTACGACCACACTCTACTTTATGATCTTTGGTCGCTTAATTGGTGCGCGAATCGGCAATATCGAGCAGGTCAATTATGCACTCTATATTGCTCCAGGCTTAATTATGATGTCCGTTATCATGAATGCTTATAGCAATGTCTCTTCATCTTTTTTTAGCGTACGCTTTCAGCACTCAATACAGGAGCTGACGATTAGCCCGACTGCTCATATTACCATTATATTAGGATATATCTCAGGAGGTGTAATTCGAGCCTTTTTTACTGCATGCCTTATTACTGTGGTTGCCCACTTTTTCACTTCGCTAAGCGTTGTTCATCCATTAATAACCCTCTTATTTATTGTGTTATCCGCAAGCTTATTTTCTCTTTTAGGTTTTACCAATGCATTATATGCTAGACGATTTGATGAGATTGCGATTGTTCCTACGTTTATTCTGACACCTTTGACTTATTTGGGTGGAGTTTTTTACTCAATCGATATGCTTCCGCACTTTTGGAGGGTTGTTTCAAAATTAAATCCAATTGTTTATATGGTTAACGGTTTTCGTTATGGAATGATTGGCGTCAGTGATATTAACGTCACAAAGGCTTTTGCCTTCCTGGCGATCACCACATTTTTGCTTTTGTTACTCAACTTGTCGCTGTTGCGACGTGGTGTTGGAATAAAAGAATAAAGAAAGTGACTATCTTAATTGATAACAATTCTCATTTGGGATATAGTGGGCATACTGTTGATTAAATAGACACAATCATGGCTCGTGCTTCTAAATCTCGTAGTAGCTTAACCTTTGGTTTCACCGCCGGAGCAACCCTTAGCCTCGGACTTCTCAGTCTTGCTGGATTCTATGCTTTGACCCCAGTGATGGGCGTAGTCATAACAGCGTTTGGCCTATCTATGCTATATGAAGCCGAAATTTATCACGCCAATATTAAAAGTGGCTTAGGCAAGCTCCTAGATAACGATTTCTTCTATCTACTTGAGGCTAACAAACTGCTTGAAGAGATACTCTCTACAAATATCTCCTGTGCCTTTCTAGATGACTATAAAGTTCACCTCGATTATTTACATAGACTAGAGCATCTTAAAAAACGCAGTAAAGCACAACAATTAGCGCTTAAAAAGGCAGAAGCAAAAAAAGAGGCGATGCTGCGCTTCTTTATGAAAACTTTGTTTAGCGATGAAGCCTCACTTACAACCGACTATAGCCAAGCACTATTAACTAATATTAATACTTTTCTATCATCCAGAAACGAAACACCTAAAAGTTTGAAAGCACGCATTGAACAAAAACAGCGCGTCATTAAGCGCTTTGTTTTTCCAAGTGCTCTTGTGGTTGGTGGACTATTTGGCTTAGGTAGCCTATTTCTCATGTGTGACGCACTAGGAGTTTTGAGTTTTATATCACTCTCAGCCGCTGCGATGCCTTATCTCGTCATTCCCTTAGCCATTGCAGCAGGACTTGGTTATATATTTTTAACGTTTAACAGTCTAAGTGATATGGTTTGGAATGACTCAGTTAGACAGTGGGTTAAAGAATTAAAACATGAATGTAAAGAAGGTAAAAAAGCCTATGCCATCACTCTGGTTCTTGCAAGTCTGATACTCGTTGCCATAACCCTATCCCTCACTCTTTTTACCGCTGGTACTTGGTGGACACTCGCAAAAAATAAGCAAGGGGTTATACCGTTTATGTTGAAAATACCTAAGGCTATTACTGCATATATAGTGCCTATCTTTACCGGTTTATCTCAGCTTATTTTTAGCCTTGAAAATATCAAAGAAACTATGGATAACTTTAAAGGCGCGATTAAATCAGCTTTTAGTGAACTTTCATGGCTGAAGTTTAATAACTTCATCAAATCTATTCCTATCGCTCTAGTCATTGCTCCTGTGCGTTTTATATTTAGAGGAGTCGCTAAGGCATGGAAAACTGAAAATATCGTTCAGTTTTTCAACCCCTTTAGGCCAATACTAAAAATTATAGAGGCTCCTATTCGCTTAGTAGGCTTTATTGGCCATGTAGTCAGTATTGGTGCAACTGCTGATGAAGTTCCTGGGGTTCCTTCTATACTGTGCATGATTATTGCAGCACTGAGTGAGTCTTTTGAGGATATGCACTACTTTTTTGATTTAGGACACCACTCACATAATCACAACCATGAATCTAATCATAATGAGCACAGTCATGAGCACATCGATGAGATTCAGTCTAGTGATGAAGAACATCAACATGCCTGTGATCACAGTCATGATATACCAACTAAGTTTTATCAGTTGTTGTTCTCTTTTATTCGCATACCGCAAACACTATTTCATTTAGGTGCTTCCAAGCTCAATCGTTTTCATTGTTTTAATCCAGATGGTACAAGGCCTATATTCAAAAACTATCAAGAAGCCTCCGATAATTTAACTGGTCTAGATAAAATATCTACTGAAGAAACACCTGTTGAACCATCATCAGCTAGCTGGAGTAAGGCTAATACGCTTATGATGCTTAAAGAAAAGCAAGAAGTCTTACCTAAAGGTGGAGCAAAACATCAAGCATTTAATCAGCTGATTAACGAGATTAGCCAATGCGAAGAAAGTAGGCTTAGTCGGGAATCATTTAAGCGCATGCTTAATACACAAAATAATGGTGTCACGACAGCATCTACTCTCTCAAAACACCGCCATAGATTGCACACTCCTGGCTCAAAAACCGATAGTGAGCAGCTAATGCTAGATATTACTTCAATGCTCAACCAAAGTGTTATGGGATAGAGAAGATTAAATTTGAGTAAAACTAAAGTCTATTACGATAATTTAATCTCTTTAGGCCACAGTAAATATTGAAGTCTAAAAACATGCATTATGAAAGGACATGGGTATATATTTATATAACTCATTGAATTTATATAAATTCAATCACGATAAGTTTATCCTCTTAATGACAAAACGCATGTTATCTAATCCTGAAAGATTTACATGTTACTGCCCCCCCCTTTTTAACACTCAAGGTGTGCTATAGTTAAACTTAAAGTTTACTTTTAGACCTAGCAAGAGTGTGGCTATGCCCAAAATAAAGAGCAGCTATATAAAAGCTCAAAAGAAAATTAATCAAAGGCTTAAAGAAATTGCTAAAAAAAGGCCGAATGCTCCAGAGCTCATTGAGCTAGTCTCTAACATATGTCGTCTTTGTTATACGCTATTTACTAGAGATGACAGTAAGCATATCAAACGAGTACTGATCCCAGCGCTTAAGGACCTAGCATCCATTCTCAAAGATGTTCTTAAAAACAAAGATATGGCACTAAGAAAAGTTTTTAGATTTTCCGAGACGTTACTCGATATTCTGGAAACATACTTAAAGGATAAAGATACTGCGCACGAAGTCGGTGATCCCGCTAGCAGAATTCTTGATTCTACAACTCCTCCTATCGAGGATCCTCCTCACAATCCAACTACTATAGAAGAAGATGATGACGAAGAGGCCTCAATGGTAAGTGCTCTTAGAAGCGATGTGAGTGGTGTTTATCATGGACATGTACAAGCACTCATTGATTTACATCGGCGTTTTATAGTTGATTCCTCTGCGGATGAGGAACAATCGAGAGCTAGAGGGCGCGCCTCATCACGCTCTAGTTATGGTTCTGTTCTCGAAAAAACTGGCTCGCAAAGTTTACCTCCCTTAAGCTCAGTTCCTGAGGAACCCCATTCTAGCGCTGCAGTTTACTACGCTGAAGATGACCATAGTAATGTCTATGCTGATGTTGATGTTGATACTAGTGAAGAGGATGATGACAAAGAACCAGAGCCCACTCCTGGAAAACCCTCCCTATAACTATGACACCCATTCAATGTTTATTTAGATACACTTATTTTAAATAGTTACTATCAAATAAATGCGTATGCTAAACTAAGCAAAAAATTCACCAGATTTACTTATGCTCGAACACTTATCTGAATTTAATATTGATAAAGAATACCAATCAAAGCTTGAGCAACTGCTAATTGACATAGAAACAACCTTCTCCAAAGAGCCTATTGAAAAACAACCACAACTTTTAACAACGCTTTTAAGCCAAAAAGACGGTCCCTTTAGCAAAAAAAAGCTGAAAAATATTTCTATGGTTTGGACCTTGATGCTATATGCAAGTCAAGAGCTTTCTGACTACACAGCAGCACTCCCTGATGACTCAAAAAAAAACCTTTGCAACAGGATATTATACCTTTTAAAAAAATTGTGGAACCAAACAACAAAAGTCACTCAAAAAGAGCAAGAAGAGTTAGGTGATTTACTAACTGATTTTGTCGAAAATACTAAAGATCTGCACAATGCAATAAAGCTACGCTCTTTTTATTTTAGTTATATTCTACTGATTAATGCGCTGCGCTCTTGCCTAGACTCATCTTTTGTTATGAGAAGTTTACCTCAAAGCAAAATATTCAAAGCGTTTATAAAAAATGAAGAATCTGTCGCCCAAGCATATCAAGACATCTGCCAAGCAACGCCTACCTCTCCTACTCAAACTAAAGATGTAGTGAGTGCTAATAATCTAGGAAAACTATTACAACCGTTACTGATAAAACTCATGGAAGCTAATAATACTAAAATTGATACGATAAATAACAAGGCCCATGTAGTGACACAAAATCTCTCAAGGTTGTCCCAACTAATTCCGTTAATCAGTAACGAAGATTCAAAAATTACCGACTTTGCTACTGCTTTTTTTGAGTTATTTGAAAATGTTGATGACTTTCTTCAAGTCATCACTGCCTTAAATATTCCTAAACCGCTGCATGCTGCTTGGCAAATATCATATCAGGCATTTAAACACCCTTCACTAGCAAGCAATACCCAGTATTATTTATATGGTATAAAAATTACCAAAGAGCTACTTTGCTCACATATAGAAACGGCTATATGCCATCTAGCTCAAGAACTAGGTATTAAAAGTGAGGGAAAAGACATTGGCGAAAAGATCCAGCATCTAGAAAATAATATCGCAAGCAAAAATTATTTACAGCCGACTTGCAATGATCAGAAAGTTTTAAACAAAGTATTAACATCATGCCAAAGTTTAAACTTGCCGAGTCTACCAACTCAAGATAAACAACAAAAAAAAATACTGCGCAATTTATTAAAACGCTCTACGATTATTAATCGTCTCAAAGACGCCATTTTTGAACTTCAAGCATCCCATAACACTTTAAAAGCAAAATGTTCACTCATCATCACATGGGCAAATCAATTAAAAGCGATATCTTCTAGCCTAAATACCGTTATTGATAATACCCTTATACTCTCTGATATTAATCGAATGTTCTATAAAGCAGTCTCCCCTATATGTAGAGAATATAATGTTAATGCAACTGATGAGGTGCAATTTGCAGATATAATCACTTCACTAACTGATGCTATTAAAAAAGAAGAGCTACAATTAAACAGCCTTATCAAATCACTCGAAAAAATTTGTGAAGGCTTGAGTTCTGAACATAGCTCACTGAAATTGCTTATATTCTTTCTGTATAACTTGGAAGAAGAGCACATGTTAAATTTCTCAACTACGCTAGTTAAAACAAAACAGCAAGTATTTATCGCACTAGATATGCTCTGGTCTGATGATAATGGGATTTTTCCCGAAACTGCTATCATTTATAAGCAAATAAAGGCTGAACTGAAGCGTCAAGTTTATGAGCAGAATATTATTAGCGCTGAGCGTATGGCTTTTTTTACTGCGAAATTTTCTGAGCAAAATGAGCACCTACAAGACTCTTCAAAAGGGCTTACTCTTTAGAGTCTCTATGCAAAAGATAAAAATTTTCAACTCCTTCTTCTACACCTAAGCTCTTTAATACTGGGGGAACCTTATCCAAGACTTTTTCATAGCATTTGGATATCTTAAAAGCTTGACCAAAAAGAGAATCAACTTCCTCTTCAGAAACAGAAAAAGGAGGCCCGATGATATCTTCACTCACATACTCGGTCGTTATTAAAAAAATAATCGTATTGTTTGGTAGATTATTAATCATATGGGTCGCATATCTCCTTCGCATGTCTTTTGGCAAAGCAATGAGAGCGGCTCTATCATAAACAAGTGATATATCTTTTAAATGTTCACTTGTTAAATTAAAATAGTCACCACACAATAATTCTACTTGTTCATTTTTATAATGAGAAAACAAAGAAGTTTCTTTGAGCGTGTAGTGAATCTTATTTTCTTTAAAAAAGTCAATACAGGCGATGTCACTCAATTCAACACCAAGTACTTTAACGCCTTGTGATGCTAACCAAAGCATATCAACACTCTTACCGCATAGTGGAACAAAAGTATTTTGTCTTTCTTTTTTCGTTAGTGTAGGAAAAAATTTTTTTAAAAAAGCGTGTGCATTCTCTTGATTAAAACCAATATTATTTTCTTTCCACCGTGTTACCCAATAGTCTTTTTGCATAAGGAGCTCCAAAATGTAGTGTCAAAATAAAAGGATGTTCACTCTATGTCTTCATTAAAAGCGTATAAAAACGTATGAGATTATCAAAGTTTTCATAGCTAATATGTTCATTGAGACCATGGATACCTGAAAACGCTTTCATTGTGCCACGCACATATATAAAGCGATAAATTGTATCGGTTAATTCTTGATAATGTCTAGAATCAGTTAATGCAGTAACAATTGTTGGTGCAACAATAACCGGAGTCTTTGGCTCTATCGCATGAATAGCTTGTGAGATTCTTCGATACCATTTTGTTGATATAGAACTTTCAGAAACAGGCTCACTAACAACGCTCTTAATAACTATATTTTTTCTATCTATCTTTAATAGTTTACAGATCCTATCAATAACACTTCTACTACTGTCTCCTGGAAGTATACGCACATTGAGCATTAGCTTTGCAGTTTCAGGAATAACATTACTGTTAACACCCGAAGACACCATGGTTATGGCAACCGTTGTCTGAATAGCTGATCTAATATCATCATCTTGGGAAAGTTTTGATAGTAACCAGTGTTGAAATATATCCGGATATAAAAACAGCAGACGACTTGGATATGTAACTTCTGAGCTAAGTTTTTTAAGGGTCATTTTAAGCGCATGAATTAAATGATATGGCACCGTATTTGATCTGATTGTGACTATCGCCTGCCCAAGTTTATCGATAGCGCTATTGCGCGTTGGCCTAGATGCATGACCACTTTTTCCATGAAACACTAGCTCCAAATCTAGATAGCCTTTTTCGGCAACACCTATCAATGCAATTGGCTTACTTACTTGTGGGAACAACCGCTCAACAACTTGACTTCCCTCATCATTGACCATCGCTAAATGTATCTTCTGAGCTTTCAAGTATCGCGCTATTTTTTTCGCTCCATCATGCCCTCCAGACTCTTCATCACCACCAAAAGCAAAATAGATGGTTTGTGATGGCTGATATCCTTCGTGTATCAAACGCTCTGCTGCCTCTAATATAGCAATAACAGCATGTTTATCATCTAATGTGCCTCGACCCCATATAAAGTGTTTATCTAAGAATCCAGAAAATGGAGGGTGCTTCCACACACCTTTAACCGGTGGAACCACATCAATATGTGCTGCTAATAAAATTGGCTTTTGTGCACTATTTCTGCCCTTCCACACAATTAATCGAGAGCGACCAAATGATAGGACTGGCAACTTAAATACTAAAGGATAAGTTCTTTCAGCCCACTTATAAAAATCAACAAAAGCTGTAGTATTTTGTTTGATGGTTTGATATTGAACCGCTTTTGATAAGTGAAAATAATGTTTAGGTATTTCTGCCTGTGATGGAGAAAACATACAAAAAGTAAAAATAAAAATAAAGGCGCGCATATACCATGGAATACTGAACTCTGTGCTCAAATTCTATCATGTATAGTTAAAAGTAGCTTGGGTATACAGTACAAAAATAGTGTCCCAGTTGATGTCTATTTGTCTAAAGTGAAAGATGAGTATAAAAATCATCATCATCCGTATCATCATATTGTAAAGTATCTGCTATCAATAAAGTATTCAGATAAGCTTTAAGCTCCTTAAAAGCACTCAGCCTATTAGCCACATTATTTTCTGATGCTTTTGTTAAAAGCAAAATAACTTTTTTAATAGCGTCTTTATCGAGAGCACAAGATAATTGTTGATGTAGTAACGCGAAATTATAAGGTGTTTGAGTAAATTTTCTCAAGCTCGTTATTCTATCGTGATTAGAATCATAATATTTTTTCTTGTCTAAGGTTAGGTCATTTAAACTCACACCAAGTATCTGTCCAATCACTCCTGCTAGGGCGTAATAGTCTGACGCATAAAATCTTTTTTGAAAACAGAGCTCTGGAGCCATATAATTGTACGTCCCACAAAGCTTAAATGACTGATCTGGAAAACTGGACATATCAAAGTCAATAAGAGCTGCAATATTTTTATCCGGGTCATATTGAAAATTTTCTGCCTTGATATCACAATGGATTTTTTGGCTTTTTTGATGAAAATTTAATACTGTATCAATGACTGCTACAGCTGCTCGCAAAGCTTTTTTGACACCAGCTTCTGTTTTGTAATCAATCGAGCGTATAAATTCTCTAAGCGATCCTGGAAAACAAGGCATCACAAAATATAGCCCTGTACGTCCATTTTTCTTTTTATGCTCAATTAAAAGGTCAGAAATGTCATCTATCCCCTGCAAATTTGATGGATAGGAATCCCGGTACAATTTATAGAACAATTTGCAGTTCTCTATAGAAATTTGTTTGTGATCTTTACGCCTAAAACTTTTAAAAGCTTTAATAGCCAATAGCTCATGGTTTTCTACTAACTCTTTATAGCTTTTATCCTTTCCATCAAGTGGTATCGCAAGGCGCACATGTGAGAACCCTCCTGCACCAATTATCCCTTTATCCAATACCCATTTTTTACCACAAAAAAATATCATTGGATTGACTGCATCCTTTACCTTTGTATTATTTGGCCCGACGCTGTCTTCTACGCTAGCAACATTTTGTTTAGTCCATAAACAATTAACATGATTGGCGATTGAAGAAGAAGAGTTTTTTCTTTTTTTTAACATAACGCTATTCTCTATTCTTGAAGTAAGGCTTTTAACCCCTTGATATGCCTACTTGCATCAGGTTTTGTTTGCGTTTTTTTCTTATCACCTATCATCATTAGCGCATCTCTAGGAAGCTCATCTATAAATCGACTAGGCATTGTATCACTTTGCTCACCAAACCTCTGACGCTTTTTTGCTAAGGTCATTGTCAAAGTTTTTTGTGCTCTGGTGATACCAACATATAGCAAACGTCTCTCTTCTTCAATATTATCCTCTTCAATACTGGTTTTATGTGGTAATAACTCTTCTTCCATACCAACCAAAAATACATGCGGGTACTCTAATCCTTTTGCTGCATGTAAGGTCAAAAGCTGTACTTCATTATCACTTTCTTCTTCACCTCTATCCATTACATCAATTAGTGAGAGTTTTAAAACTAATGACTCAAGTGTCATAGGCTCATCTCTATTTTTTAATCCATTAATCCACTCAATAAAATCAAAAATTGTTGCCATTTTTTTTTCAACACGTTTGGGATCAGAAATACTTTGATATAAATAACCTTGATAATCAATCAATTCAACAAACCGCGATAACAGCTCATTAATATGCTGACTTTCTGAGATTTTTTGTGAAAAATTTTCCATGAGCTGGTAAAACTCATAGACTTTCTCATAAGCTTTCGTCTTTAAACTTTCTTTAGTTTTAAGTAGTTGACAGGCATGAAGTAAACTACAACCGGAGTCTTGTGCTATCGCTGATAGTTGTTTAATCGTTGCCACGCCTATCCCTCTTCTTGGGGTATTGATCACGCGTAAAAAGGCATTGTCATCATCAAAATTAGTTAACAATTTGATATAAGAAAAAATGTCTTTAACTTCCGTTTTTGAAAAAAAAGATTGTCCCCCACTCACCTTATAAGGGATCCCCTTACTCTGAAGTGCTTTTTCAAAAAGCCTAGACTGATGATTTCCTCGATACAATATTGCATAGTCCGAAAATTTTGTTTGATGGTGTATTTGGTGCGTAATAATTTCAGCAACCACTTGCTCTGCCTCTTCAAGCTCATCATCTAGATACAATATACGAATAAGGTCACCAAATCCTAAATGACTCCATAATTTTTTTTCATAAAGTTGGTTGTTATGACTAATTAGATGATTAGATGCCTGTAAAATACATCCACTAGAGCGATAATTTTGTTCAAGCATGACGACTTCTAGCGTTGGAAAGTCCTTTTTTAGCTGGTGCAAATTTTCTGGCCGTGCTCCACGCCAGGTATAGATTGATTGACTATCATCGCCAACGACTGTCATGGCCCCTCTAGGTCCTACCAATGCTTTAACCAATTCATACTGACAGGTATTGGTATCTTGATATTCATCCACCAATAGATAACGAATTTTATGTTGCCAAGCAGTCTTGAAAGCTTCTTCACGTTTAAATGCCAAGAGTGGTAAAAGGATTAAGTCATCAAAATCTACAGCATTGTAGGCCTTTAAACAGTCCTGATAAGCTTGATAAATACGCACAGCCTCAAGATCACTACTTGATATTCTCACTTCAGATATTAATGACTGAGGTAAAACCGCATCACTTTTCCAAGTTGATATTTGTGCGTGGATACGCTCAATATTCTCTTTATCACGCGCAGCATGCTCGGGTAACAATTTCTGTACCAATGCATAGGTGTCCTGACTATCAAAAATAGAAAAACCTTTTCTAAGACCAAATAATGATAAATTTGAGCGAATGATCTTTAAACCTAATTGGTGAAAGGTCGAAACGGTCAAGCCGCGCCGTAATGGCTTTGACAGCGCCTGACCGACTCGCTCTTTCATTTCACGTGCAGCTTTATTCGTAAATGTTACAGCAACGATTTTTGAAGCTTGATAACCGCACGTATTCACAAGGTGGACTATCTTTTGCGTGATGACTCGCGTTTTACCACTTCCTGCCCCAGCTAAGACTAACAAAGGACCATCAATATATCGAACCGCCTTTGTCTGCTCTGGATTTAACCGCATACTATCTAGACTTACTCAATTTTAAGGGACAGCGATTATCGCCAATTCCATATCCCTAAGCAATAAAGCAACAACAATATTACAGCAAACGCTAATACGAGGTACGACAACAACGGTAAACAATTTCTCCACGATGAGTGTCAACGATATCACCACTGGTCCCAGGGCGCTCACGCTCAAGACGAGAAGAGAGCAACACAATCAGCCTTCCTTTATCACTGTTGGTAGCCACAACTTCAATACGGTTACCCAGATACAACCTAGCATGCAAATGTCCTTTACGCATTTTTTAAGTTCCTCCGGTTAACTTTGGGGGGATATTCAGGTTAACCCAGAAAAAAAATAAAAGTAAAGAGTTTTTTTAAAAAATTTTAAAATCCACGCTCAAAATATGCATTATGAAAGGACAGGGGTACATACTCAATGGAAACCGAGCTGCGCGTTTTGCTTTCCATTGAGTATATATCGTACAAGTTTAAAATAACAACGAACATGATGAAAAACTTTGATACAATTCTCCATCAACTTTTTTTACTAGAGACCATTTATGTATCAAATGGATAATATCCAACGTTTTATTTTCCAACATCTCGATATTCGCGGAGAAATAGTTCATTTAAATGACACGCTAAAACAAATCCTTAAACCACACAACTACCCTAAGGAGATTCAAAAATTACTTTCTGAGGCCGTTCTTTGTAGCGTGCTCATTACAGCTACAATAAAGTTTAAGGGGCAAGTAACTGTACAATTCCAAAGTGAAGATGCCATAAAATTATTACTGGTCAAATGTAATCATCAATTTGAAGTACGAGCACTAGCGCAATACGATGAGCATGCCTCATATGTAGATGTATTGAAAAATGGTAAGTTGGCTGTCACCATCGAAACAGATGATAAAGTTAGGCCGTACCAATCTATTGTCCCTATAAAATCCTCTATAACTGATAGTCTAAAAAATTATTTTAATCAGAGTGAACAATTAGCTAGTGAGTTTATTCTTGCGTTTAATGGTGAACGTGGAGTGGGACTTCTCTTACAACAACTTCCTAGGCAAGTTGAAACTGAAGATACTAGAGCCTCAAGCTGGGAAGAGATCCTAATGCTGACAAATACGCTTCATCATGACGAATTATTTACTCTTGATAACGAAACTATCCTTCACCGTTTATTCAATGAGCACTCACTCAAATTATTTAACCCCCAGGCCGTGACTTTTTGCTGCACATGTAATCGTTCTCGCATGCTAGAAATGGTACGTACAATGGGCAAAGAAGACGCTTACAACCTACTAGGAACTTATAAAATGATTGAGGTCACATGCGAATTCTGCCAGCAAAGTTTCAGTTTTGAAAAAGATGATATTCGCTTTTTATTCGAGAGCCAGTAGCGTCTTTTTTCAATGTACTTGCCAGTAAAAACACTTGCTTCTTGCCTGTGCTACTATTTGCTGTCCAATCTTTTCTTAAGTGTATTCAGGCTGCTGTTGACTTCCGAAATTTGCTTCTCTAGTGAAGCTTTTAACTGCGTCATTGAATGATTTGTCATTGACTTTGACTGAGTCATTTGCGCTTGAATTTGACTGTTTAATTTCGTCATATCATTAGACAGTTTGTTTAATTGCTTATAAGTGTTTGTCACTTGAGTACTCAAACCGTTGAGTTGATTTTGCATGTTGAATAACTGAGTTTGTATATCATCTGCTCTCGCCGTACTAAAAGAAAAAAGTGCGCCTAGTACGAATGCCACACTCCAGCGAACATCAATAAGCATAGATCCTCCTTAAGTAAGTTTTGTGCAGAAGCACTTCCAGATAGATTGGATATAACTATACCCCTATCCTTTCATAATGCGCGTTTTTAGACTTCAATATTTACTGTGGCCTAAAGAGATTAAATTATCGTAATAGACTTTGTTATTACTCAAATTTAATCTCTCTATCCACAGATAAATCTTTTTGTCTAACGTTATGAAAAATCCACATAAAACTTATAGTTACCTATTAGGTTGAGCACAGTCAAATATTCAATGTTTGGATATTTCGATTGAGGAATGGCTATTCCATTCCGATTGAGAAAAATACCAAAGATTGAACATTTGACAAAGCTCAAAAACACGCATTGTGAGAGGATAGGGGTATATCTCAGGATATACCCAGTAGCGCTTGATTAGCAACCCCATCTAGCTTTCTCTTCACCTTATCTTTATCTCTAAAAAATCGATATAGCGCAAAACCAGCGCCAGATACGGCAGTTACGGCGCCACAGCTTGCTAACGTGCTACCAATAACAACTGAAGCCAGTGTAAAGGCAAGTGGTGGACATAGAAATGAAATACCCAAAAAAAGAACGACGGCACCCATAACACTAAGTCCTACAGCCACTTTTGTTTTAGCTCTAATTTGATGAGACTTAGTTAAGTAGTGTGAAAACTTTAAAGCCCTTTTGGCATCATCAAGGTTTGGTTTTATTAACAATTTAATACCATAACAACCTGCAACTGAAACATCGTATAACGATAACGTATCATGATACTCGGGGCGTGCGAGCGCTAGACTCAATCCATGTGCTGCATTAATAAGCAACTCTATTTGCTCTTTTTTCTCATTAAAACCTCTTCCTGGAATATGACTTGGAAGAATATCAGTACCATCTTGATTATATTTCAAGCATGCACTTTCTAGCTCTTGCTCTCTTTTTATCATTAAAGCTTCTAAACAATATCTTACTAGTAATAAATTTATTTCCTGTAGTGCTTGTTGTTGTTTTAAAGCGCTTTGCTCATAAAGTAATTTTTGGCTGATTTTTTCTAAACGTAAATGAGTTTTATTGATAATGTGGGTTAAAGATCCATCATGGCAATGAGGAAGTTTTGGTACGAACTCAGTTAACACCATGTTCATTAATTTTAGAGCATTAAAAGCATCTGAATAATACAGGTACTGCAAATGCCTAGCCCGCTGTGTTTGACCTTCACACAACGATTGCTTCACTTGCATGGTGATTGTCAAATAAATATTTTGAAATTGGCCAAGTATACTCAAAATATCAGATGATTGAACTGACTGACGTTCTATCTGTACTTTGAGAGGCTTAATCAGTTGCTCACAATATATTTCAAGTAGCACCTTCTCAATCACTGCTAACTTTTTATCTATTTTCTGGAGTGCTGTAAAGCTCTCGATATTCAGCGCATCTTTTATCTGAGCCTCAGATATCTTATGTTTTTTCAACCAAGACACTACCAGCTCAATATTTCTTAAGCGAACACTGATATGGTCAAAATAAATTGTCTCGGCTGTCGTATCTTTTAACTTCTCTTTGAAGTAAGAATATACTCCTTCATCAATAAGACGTGTAAAAAAGACTCTAAGTTCATCACGACAAAAAGATCGAGAAAGGTTAATTAAAGGCATTAACGATGCCCTAAATGATTGTATCAGTTCTAACTTACTTGCTCCTTCTTGATAGGAGTCTCGCTTAAAATACTTCAATAACAATTCTGAAAGTCTTAACTCAGTCGCTTGCTCATTGGGTTTGGCATCACCACCTCTAGCAAGTGATATCTCTGATTGCATAATCGCCTCAATTTCTTGATTGAGCTCAAGACAACTAGCACTCTCTTCTTCTGCTTGCATCAACTCAATCTGACTATAAAAGCGTTGCGCACGTTTTAAAAGCATATCTTGAGTTATAGATATATTTTTTATGTCGCCAACCTCAAGAGCAACTGAAGTTAAAATTTGAAATAACTCAGAGCTCTCAACAGAAACATTTTTGCTTTCAATGGAGAGCCTTGTAACATATTGTCTAAACGACTCATCACACAAAGCCGTCCAGCGTAATTTAGAAATTCTACAGAGCACATTAAATGATAATCGCTCAGCATAATTTTTATTGCTAATCATATTCACAATAAGATTACGCCTCAGACTATTTGGAATAAGAAATAGCCTAAATAAATATTCATTACGCTCTTTTAGAAAAATACGCTGAATTCTTGTTAGCTCTTCATTCCGCGTATCATTACTTTGCAAACTTAAAAATAACTGCCTGTCTGACTCACTGTAAGCATTACCTTTATGTTGACCCATAAGATTTATCCCATGGTTATCTAAAGTAATGCTTGTAGGCCAATAAAAAGGTGCATGTGGTGAAAGTACTGGAAACGCTTTTAAACGCGCTAACGATATCTCTGTATCTTTATCGCTAGACGCCCTAAGTGGCCGACTATGATCGGTGATGTAAGTCAAAGATCGCCCAAAATCGATACGCCCCCAACTTAACACTCCTTGACTATCTTTAAAAATACCGAAGTTTCTGCGGTGTAAATCATCATCACCATATACCCAGGCATTCATCAAAACCGAAGCAAGACCTTTCACAACTTTAAAGCCTTGCGGCCTGCCCTTATCATCTAAATCAAAAATTTGGGTTTTTAGGAGAGTATTTTTTGCTAAAAATAACTCACGGTATTCAACAAACTTTAACAGTCCAATTGATGCAACGCCGGAAATATCCTCTAGCTCCTTACGGTATAAAACATTTTTTGCTGCATGCTCCCCCATATCGAGTCTAGACAGCAAGGAAAAACACACCTCTTCTTCAGCTTGCTTTTGAGGTAGTTCCTTGCAAAAAACAATAGAGCCACAGGGAATATTCGCCTGGCTTCCATCACTAACAACTCCACGTCGTACTGAATCTAACGCTTTGTTATCACTTGAAAAGTTCACCTTTGAGTCTTCTAGAACTGGTGTGTTTGACGGCATAAGTTTCAGTTACAATTAGCATCAAATAGTAATGGGATATATTTTAACCCAGGTGGACATTAAATGCACGGTTCCACAGATTATTAGATGTACCTTTGGGTCTAAACTTTCTTGCGATAACCTATGGCCTTAAGTCTTGCTTCAAGTGAGGGATGGGTAGAAAAAGCTGAAGTCAGAGACTTAACAGGATCAATCTTTCTGGGATCATAAATATAAGAAGCTTGTCTTATTTGCTCATGCGACGTATTACCGTACTCACTTGCATAGTGTGCAGCATTTTCTCTATGATCATAGGTAATTTTTATCAATGCGCTGGCTAACGGCCCATTATCGCGCATTAGCTCAACACAACCACTATCTGCCATAAGTTCACGAGTTCGGCTTAAAAACAAGGTCAGCAATAATGTAATAATGGGTAGTACGTAGCGCAAAATGATAACGGCAAGAAATAGCGCTTGATTACCATTACGCCCATTATCATCTCGTCTATTAGAACTAAATAGCAGGTTATAAAACAGCATATCAATCACTAAGAGCATAATATTACTCAACACAGCTACCGTTAAATTCAATTTAATATCATGGTGACGAATATGACTTAGTTCGTGGGCCATGACCGCTTGCAACTCTGAGCGGTTTAACTTTTGTAATAAACCTCTAGTGATGGCAACGATGGCCGAGCGCTCGCTATATCCGCTGGCAAACGCATTCATATAATCAGCTTCAATAATAAATACTTTTGGCATGAAACGAAGACCAGCTGCAACTTTCATTTCCTCTACTACATGATAAAGTTGCTGCTCTTCAATAGAACGTGCACTTTTGTGCGTAACCTCAAAGGCATTTGTTCCTAGAAGCATTATTTTATCATAAAGAGCATAGGTTAAAAATAAAGAAAAAGCTGCAAGCGCTAACATGATAAGTGTTGCAAAGGGCGTTATTTGTAGGGTAATCAAAGCCTCAAATATTTGGTAGGCATCCACATTGCCATAGAGGTGTAAACCAATAAATACATCGACTAACAAACCAACCAATATATATATGGCGAAGAAAGTAAAAATCACATAGCGTGTTTTACGCTCATTATCTTTTAAATTCTGTCGCCAGTTGGTGGTTCCCTGCTCGTAATCACTTAACTTTGTCATAAATAAAGTTTAATCAAAATTTAACGGTATAATCTTCTTTAGCTTTTACATCGTCTGCTGATAATTGCCAATACTCATATACTTTGTTTAACTTACTTGAAAAAATTGACACTATCATTGATTCAAAAAACGATTTTTTTGTCGCATTATACCGCTCAATACTGTCATTAAACGCTTGCTTTGCATAAGAGAGTTTATTTTCAGTATTAACGACTTCCTCTTGAAGTTGCATCGCATTTTGACTGGCTTTCAAATCTGGATATTGCTCAAACATCACATTAATACCCGATGCAATTTTTGAAATCCCATTTTCAGCGTCAATACGCGCTTTCTCATCTCCCCGTGACTTAGCCTCTTGAGCTTGATTTCTTAGTGCAACCACATCTTTTAAAGTTGTCTTTTCATGATCCATATATTTATTGACGGTCTCTATTAAAGACTGAAATACTTTAAAGCGTCTATCTAATTGAATATCTATTTGCTTATGATTGTTTTCTACTGCCTCTATCATAGCAATTAGCTTGTTATAAATAGAAATCATCCAAAAAAACAAGCCACCTAGCACTACTAAAAACAGAATAAAACCACTCATCGCTTTTTACCTTTTAAATGGATAAGTTTAAACTGTAATGGAGCTTACCCTAAGTTTCAAGGACTCCTTGCTATGATATACCCCTATCCTTTCATAATGCATGTTTTTGAGCTTTGTCAAATCACCAATCTTTGGTATTTTTCTCAATCGGAATGGAGTGGCCATTACTCAATCGAAAAATCCAAACTTTGTTCATTTGACTGTGCTCAACGCTAAAGATAATGAATGGTTTTATTTAGACTTTTTATACCGTTAGACAAAAAGATTTATCTGTGGATAGAGAGATTAAATTTGAGTAATAACCAAAGTCTATTACGATAATTTAATCTTTTTAGACCACAGGTAAATATTGAAGCCTAAAAACCTGCATTATGAAAGGATAGGAGTATAGGACCATCAAGCGCTTTTTTGCTCATGTTTGATTTCAAAAAATCCATTTATTATGGGTTATCTTGGCATGTCTCTTTCCATTTTTCATAATAGCGTATGAAACTAGAAGCGCATTGCTGTTAAAAAGCTTCTAATGTTTTTAGCCGTTTTATCGTGTAGAATCTTCTGATTTAAAAGGATAGAGAAGGTATATATGACTGTTAAACGCATTGAACTACACACTCACTTAGAAGGAACTATAAGGCCAGATTTAACTCTAAAGCTCGCTAAAAAAAATGGTTTAGCACTTAAAGAAAATTTAATTAGTGACAATGGAGAGCACTATCATTGGAGTGACTTTCTAAGCTTTCTTAACGCATACGAAGATGCCTCAAAGGTGATAAAAGAACCCTGTGACTATTATGCAATTACATTTGACTATCTCGAGCAGTGTGCCAAAGACAATCTTATTTATGTAGAAATGATGTATTCCCCAGAGCATGCTGAGCGCGCCAGTAATATACCCTCAAAAGAGCATGTTACTGCTATTGAGCAAGCCATTGATGATGCATACGACAAATATGAGATTACCGGACGTATTATTACAACGGCTGTCCGCCACTACGGAGTTGAAGCCTGTGAGGCAGTCGCCAAACGTGCTCACACAGAGCCTTCAAAATATACGGTTGGCTTTGGTTTAGGAGGTGATGAGCTAGGTTTCCCGCCCGCTCAATTTAAAAAAACCTATGAAATTGCTAAAGATGCTGGACTTGGACTTACTGCACATGCTGGTGAGTGGTCTGGACCTGAAGGCATCATTGAAGCATTAGATAATTTGCAAATTACCCGACTAGGACACGGTGTTCGCTCTATCGAAAGTGATGATCTAGTCAAACGATTGCTTGAGGAAAAAATTCACTTAGAACTTTGTCCTTCCAGTAATATTGCTCTTGGTGTTTATCCATCATTAAGTGAGCATCCATTTAAACGCTACTTCGATTTAGGCGTCAATTTAAGTTTAAACTCAGATGATCCACCGTTTTTTAAGTGTACAGCGGGCGGTGAGTACGTGCTCGCCAAAGAATCCTTTGGATTAAGCGATACTGATCTTCTGAAGGTGAGCATGATGGCTATTGAGTCTTCATTTGCCGACTTAGAAACAAAGTTACGTTTAAAAGAACAATTAGAACAACATTAAGAGTAATCAATCAGCCCGCCATAAAAGGCGGGCTTAAGATACGACAGATTTCTTAAACTACACTCTCAAAATCTTGAATATAGGCTTTCAACTTTTTCATCGCATTTGCCTCTAGTTGACGAATACGCTCAGCAGAAACCTGATATCGCTCAGCCAATTCATGTAAGGTCGATTTTTTATCACTAAGCCAGCGACTCTGCAAGATTTCCTGACTACGCGCATCAAGTGTCCTCATTGCTTCAAGTAACTTCTCTTGGCTATTTTGCGCTGTGTTTTGTGACTCGATTAACATTGCGGGGTCTAAATTTTGATCCCCTAAAGTCTGACTCGGTGCCATAAAAGCCATATCATCGTCTAAATCAGGACCGTCATAAGGAGCGTCCATCGCATTTAAACGCTCTTCCATGCGTCTCACTTCAACCTCACTCACACCCAAATCAGTCGCTACGGCCTGAATTTCATCTTCACTAAACCATCCAAGACGTTTTTTCATTTGTCGTAGGTTAAAAAATAATTTGCGTTGTGCTTTGGTCGTCGCCACTTTAACAATGCGCCAGTTTCTTAAGATAAACTCATGAATTTCGGCCTTTATCCAGTGTACGGCAAATGATACCAAGCGAACACCAACACCTGGATCAAAGCGTTTAACCGCTTTCATCAAACCGAGGTTTCCCTCTTGTATTAAATCAGCTAATGGCAGACCATAGCCTGCGTAACCTTTTGCAACGCGGACTACATATCGAAGATGTGCTAATACTAGGGCTCTCGCAGCTTCAATATCGCCATCTTTTTGAAAACGCCTAGCATACCCTGACTCTTCACTGGCGCTTAACATCGGTAGCTCATTCACTTTAGCAATATAGCTGTCCAAACTTCCGATAGGTAAACTAATTGTTGCTAGTTGTGTATTCATGACATTAATACCTCTTTTTACTGCCACAGATTATAGCATATTCGTGCATACAAAACATCTAGGGGTCACCTGATGTAAAATCAACCTTAAAGACTTTAAAAGTTAACTTATTTTTCAATAAATTATCTTCAAAAATCACCTCAGGATTTTTAACAAATGAAACCATATCATAGGTGACATTGGCGATACAATGAGACTCTAGCACCTAAGATACCCAAGCACATACTGACGAACATAAACCCAAGCATCGTAGGTAAATTTAACAGCTCAAGATGGACTTGTTGATGATAAAGACTAGAAAGTTCTTCGGCTTGAAACCCCAACCATGTCATAAAAAAACTCATCAAAAGCAGAGAAAGAAGTCCACCCAATAAGCCATAAAGAGCGCCACTATATAGAAACGGGCGACGAATATAACTTGAAGTTGCTCCAATAAGGCTAAGCACTTCTATTTCAGAGCGCTTATGAAAAATGATCAAGCGTATAGTATTTACAACAACAAAAAAAACAGCAAACGCAAAAAACAATCCTAAGGCTCGCTCTAGTTTCCAAACAAATTGAGTTAAAGCCATAAGCCGCTCAAGCCATGCCATATCAAACTTTAAGACTGCGACACTTGGAAGTCCTCTAAAATCTTGAAGTAACTTTTTTATAGCAACTGAGTCATGAACTTTTGGATGAACCTCTATCACCGCTGGCAAAGGGTTTGTCTGCAACAGTGAGGATACATCAGTCATGCCTGTTTGCTCTTCGAGCGCAATTAAACCTGCTTTCGGCGAAATAAGATTTGCATACAGTACACTTTGATGTCCACGCACACGACTTAGCGTTTCTCTTTGTTGCTCTCGTGAACTACTCTTCTTCAAAAACAATGAAACTTGTACGGTTTCTTGCCATTTGTTAACAACGTGTTGCGCATTATTGACGGCAACACTTAATACTAATGGCAAGAAGAACGCACAAGCAATAACCAGTACAGTCATTAAGGTTGATAATGGCTTATGAAGCAAATCTTTTATTGCAAGCTCTAGTGCTTGCATGTGCGAATTTAAATATGATCTTATTGAGGAAATCATAATAATTGCCCTCCTTGAAGGGTTAAAACACGATAC
>JAUICE010000061.1 GCA_030428185.1 Gammaproteobacteria bacterium | reverse complement strand
CGGTATGCTTGTAGCCTGATTTTTAGGCGTTTTAGGAAGAAAGTAATGGTGGATATAAAAAAAGAAAAATTTGATCCGGCAAATAAAGAGCACAGACAGTTGGTGCAGGATAAGACCCAAAAATTAAAGATGAGCTTACAAACTCTCAAAGCAAATGATAAAAAGGCTGTTGTTGCTTCAATTAGCGTTTTGGCAGCTTATATCATACCTTCTTTTATCCCTTTTAGAGATACGGCCCTCGTTGCAGCAACGTCATTTGCGACTTGTTTTTGTTGCTGGCGCAGCGGGCATGCAAATAAATACAATCAAGCACTTCAAGAGGCAAAGGCGATATATGATTGGTGTTTTAAAGATGCCCGAATGGCGGTACGTAGTCACTGTGTGGTTGAACTGATGAAAGAATTAGCACCGCTAGTACCTGTTTCTGTCATACAAAAATGGCAAGATGACGATTTAGAAGCCCAAAAATCAGGTGATGGTTATCTTGAAAAAACGATGAGTATGGTCGCAAGCACATACAATAAAGTTGCTCCTAATGCATACCATAGTTCACTGACAGACAAGGTGGATGATGGGAGAAGAGAAGAGTTAAAAGCACTGTCAGATGGCAAGCATTTAGGCACTTTTGATTATAGGCTTTATGGTGAGTCTAAAGGCTTTAGTGTGGATGAAATTGTTCATTTTGCTATGGGTAATTTACCTTTTGGTATGCGCCACACAGTTGAGCAATTTTTTCCTACTACAGCAACAGCTTAAATGATGAAATATGATGATTTAAGAGCCTTTCTTGACGCATTGGAGGCAAAAGGTGAGTTAAAGCGTATTCGAGATGAGGTTTCTCCACATCTCGAAATGACTGCTTTTAGCGATAAGGTGTTAAAGGCTAAAGGTCCAGCCTTATTGTTTGAAAACCCTTCAAATCATCATATCCCTGTGTTAACCAATCTTTTTGGTACACCTAAGCGTGTTGCATATGGTTTTGGTGAAGACAGCACTGAAAAGCTTCGAGAGATAGGTCAATTACTTGCATATTTAAAGCAACCTGAGCCGCCAAAGGGTTTTAAAGATGCACTCAGTAAAGTGCCTTTATTGAAACAAGTCTTTAGTATGGCTCCCAAAGTGACTCGTCATGCAAAAGTTCAAGAAGTTATTTTGGAAGGCGGTGATGTGGATTTATCTAAGCTGCCTATTCAGCACTGTTGGCCTGGCGATGTTGCACCGCTCATTACTTGGGGCTTGGTGGTTACCAAAGGGCCAGAGCAGACTCGACAAAACTTAGGTATTTATCGTCAGCAAGTTTTGGATAAAAATCGTGTCATCATGCGTTGGCTTGCTCATCGTGGTGGTGCATTAGATTTTAAAGCATGGCAGATAGCGCATCCAGGGAAGCCTTTTCCCATTGCCGTTGTTTTAGGTGCTGATCCAGCAACGACACTTGCAGCAGTGACGCCGATTCCAGATACGCTTTCAGAATATGCCTTTGCCGGTTTATTAAGGGGCAGTAAAACAAAGCTTACCTCTTGTATTACTCATGACTTACAAGTACCTGCTAATGCAGAAATTATTCTAGAGGGATATTTGAATCCTGATGATATGGCACCAGAAGGGCCTTATGGCGATCATACAGGTTACTACAATGAGGTAGAACAATTTCCTGTCTTAACCATTAAGCGTATCACCATGCGTTCACAACCTATTTATCATAGTACTTATACCGGGCGCCCACCTGATGAACCGGCGATTTTGGGTGTGGCGTTAAATGAAGTTTTTGTGCCAATTATTCAAAAGCAATTTCCTGAAATTCAAGATTTTTATTTGCCACCAGAAGGTTGCTCTTACCGCTTAGCTGTGGTTACGATTAAAAAAGCATATCCAGGTCATGCAAAGCGTGTGATGCTTGGTGTCTGGTCTTTTTTACGTCAATTTATGTATACTAAATTTGTCATTATTTGTGATGATGATATTGACGCAAGAAATTGGCAAGATGTGATTTGGGCGATGACCACAAGAGTTGATCCTATTCGTGATACGACAATGATAGATAATACACCCATTGATTATCTTGATTTTGCTTCACCAGTGTCTGGTTTGGGCTCAAAAATGGGTATTGATGCGACCAATAAGTGGCCAGGTGAAACCAACAGAGAATGGGGAACCTTGATTAAAATGACTCCTGAAGTTGATAAAAAAATTCACGAGCTTTATAAAAAGATTTTTATCTAGGGCGTGTCCTTTATTCAGTTTAAGCCTCTAAATCAATTGAATGCCCTGCTCTTTTTTGCATCAAACATAATGTTTTCTTAAGCTTTATGGTCTATAACTATACCGTATAAGTATTAGTATTGTAGGTAGCTGCATGCCTGGCCACTCGGTTCAAAAAGAAGTCGAAGACGTTAAAGACCTCCACAATTATAACTGTTTTTTGTTTTTAAAATCTCTCTTGGGTCATGAGCGCTATCCTAATGATTTTGAAGGTTTTTTTGTCGCCATTACACCTAAACTGGAAACTTTTGAAAGTAAACATTCCTACTCTGCGATGTATTCGTATTTGTTATCTGAGCTTGAGGCGAAGCTTGATATTAATTCAGAATGTAAAGAATATGATAAAATCATTAAAGCTATTTTTACAAATGGGGGAGCGTTTTTGGAAGAGACATTCCAAAATCTTAACTCAGGATTACAACATCCTCGCAAGCCCTACGATAAATCACATGAAGAGTTGATTAGGGATGAGGTCAAATATCATCATACATACTCACATCATCATCAATCTCCTATGGATGCCGGTTCAAAAAAAGGGCGGCTAATGACACAAGTGAGTGATAATTATAAACCAATGTTGACGACGTCTTTACCGAGCAAACTTAACTTTTCTTGGCAAGATGGGGAGACTGAATCACCACAGCAGTTGCGTATGGGTACACAAGCGCAAAGACATAATGGTCAATATCGAATATCTCCATTATTTAAACGCTTTTGTCAGATTAATGATAATGAAGCCTCTAATTCAAATGACACGGTATCGCATGTATATTTTAATTTGCTTCCACGCGATCATGGGAGAAGAAAACGTTGGTTAAGTGAGGCTCATTTAGCAGATGAGCTACATAAGCTTGAAGATAGTCAAAACTCATTGATTGTAATCAGCTTACCTGCTTCTAAAGGGCGCATGGGTAAACATGAATATAAAAAAACTGACACAAAAGATGCTTTACGGGTTTCTGAAGTTTTTAATCAGTTATTGAGCATTGCAACAGGAAATAGCACTGAGCACATTAAAGACTTTGATATTAGCCCAAAGGCGAAACAGCGACTCTACAAAGAAGGTTTTTTTGCTGAAGAGGCACAAGTCCGTCTTTTACTTGCTGAGAGTTTCGATGAGATGGGTTTTTCAATGGAGCATTCAAATAAAAAAATCTCACCAGCACAGCAGCAAGCCGTATGGTTTCACTTTACAAAATATACATTTCCTAATTTTGTACTAGAAAAACTTAAGCCAAAGACTTGGAATGTTGCTTGCCGTGATGCTATTGATAGAGGTGGAGTTGCATCAGCTTATTATAACTTGATGAAATCAATTAAGCTTAACAAACCGCTATCAAGAGATGATTTTGAGCAGGCGCTACAAGCTGCAGCCGTGATTGTGAAAGGTCGCGGGGTCAATCATCAAATCAATCGAATTTGGAATGCAATAGATACCTACATCACGCATAATCAAGATTCAATTGTAGAAAATGAAAATCTACATTGGTTAATTCACTGGCGTAATGACTATATGCCAAGAGCACGTATGCGCCATCACAATACAGTTGAGAGTGCCAAAAGTCAGTCAATTTCATTAATTCAGAAAAGAGGTCATGCTGAGCTTAAGGGAATAGCTATCGATATTTTGAACAATATCGGCACTTATTTAAGGCATAAAGTACACTTAAAGCGCCCAATGCTAATGCTTTTAAATCAAGTAACAGAGATAGCTACTAATTTAGAAAGTGAAGATGCCGTTATTTCTTTTGACGATGCGTTAGCGGAAATTGAAGCATTTAGTAAGAAAAGCATTTATCACATGACTGTTTCAACATTAAGTAAAGTCGGATTATTTAGGCAGAAAGCTGAGTCAGTGAAGCAACTTGACGTGATCAAAAGAGTTATTAAGGACTGTAATTCTCTTCAAGATAAAATTAAACGAATTAATGATCTGTCGCGGGTGGGAAGGGGGCAGTAGCACCGTAAGCGATGCTACACCTTAAATAGAGCTTATTGTTCGTCTTTTTGGGAGTCCATATATTCTTTTATCTTTTTTTCTTCCCACTGATCATTATGTTTTCCCCCTGGCCCAAAAATACGCAGAGCTTGTAGGCCTAAAGCCACACCCCAAAATAGAGTAATCCAGTAAAACCATAAATGATGCGGGTTACTAATAAAGTTGATAATGATTAACAAGATATTGATAACTACATACGAAGTGAGCTGTTGATAAAATGCTCTCAATCGCTCAACATGCCTTCTTGCTGCTTCTTTTTTATCGTTACTCATGGCTAATATCCCTTATCCCTTTTTTACACTGATTTAACTATACCCTCATAATGCAAGTAGGGCTACCGAAAAGTCCTACAAGTTTTGAGCACCACAACGATGACTCAGTTTTAGCCAACATCAAATTTGATACGTAATAAATCCACATGTAGGTTTAGCCAGCGTTTATGCACTAAGTAATTAGGCATATGGTATTGAACCAAAGACCAAAACGCTTTTGAGTGATCAAAGTGTTTTAAGTGTACGAGCTCATGTGTGATCACATAATCAATGGTACTTAAGGGGCATAAAATTAATCGCCAGTTTAGCTGTATATTACCTAGGACATCACAAGCGCCCCATCTAGCTTTATAGTTTTTTATGGATATAGAGGTGGGGATTAGATTAGCTTGTGCTGCTAACAACTGCGTCCTTTTTTTAAGTAGACAATTTGCCTCTTTCAATAATGCCGCATAGAGGACTGTCGCAATTGCTTTAGGGTGTGTACTGGCAAAACGAATGGTAAGCTTATCATGTTCAAACAAACATGAACGAACTCCTTTAGCGATATCTAGCTTTTTTTGTACACCTAAATGATAAAAATACGCACCATGAGTAAATGATTGCGCTTTTGGTAGCGATTCAATTCGTTTTTCTATCCAGGAGCGGTGTTCATCGATAAACGAGAAAATTTCATGTGTAGAGCTATAGGTTGGCGCTTTAATAAGAATCGACTGTGACTCTACTTGTAACAGAATATGGCGTCGACGCTTGTGTCGTCTGATTATGATGGGTAGATTGTTATGATAGTATTTAATATCCATTCAGTATGGCGGAAGAATCTATGAGGGCGTTTATTGTTACACTGATTTTTTTAAGCGTAAATGTTTCAGCTAAGATAGTAACGGTTAATATACCCCTGTCCTTTCATAATGCACGTTTTTGAGCTTTGATTACGACTCTAATGGTTTTGGACGAAAAATAGTTGCTGTATGGCCAATAGACTGAATCAGTTCAGCATCAAGTTTGTCGGTAATTGTTGCAATTATGGTGCGTCGTGAGGCTTTATCATCAGCAGTTATTTTTATCTTTACGAGCTCATGGGCGAGCAGCGCTGCGTTTAGCTCTTCGATGACTGCTTCAGTTAAACCTTTAGCGCCGATCATCACGATAGGGTTTAAGTTGTGTGCTCTAGCTTTAAGTGCGCGTTTAGTTTGATTGTCTAACATGTCGTCTTACTAAGAAATAATTTTGTGCGATTGTACCTGTAATTGGGTAGTATTTGTAGTATTTTTTTACAGTTTTTGTTAGAATCTCCGGATTAAATCTCTACCCTTTTGATTATGGCGCGCTCCAAAAGTTCAAAACAATGGTTAAAACATCACTTCAATGACACTTATGTGAAAGCCGCACAAGAGGCTGGTTACCGCTCGCGGGCAGTGTTTAAATTGAAAGAAATTCAAGAAAAAACAAAATTGATTCAACCTGGTATGCATGTTGTTGATTTAGGAGCGGCACCAGGAGGTTGGTCCGAGCTGGCAAGAGAATATGTAGGAAAACACGGTAAAGTCTTTGCCTTAGATAGGCTTGCCATTGAACCTATTTCCGATGTGCACTTTATTCAGGGCGATTTTACTGATGAAAATGTGCTCCAGGCGTTGTTAAATATACTTGGAGAAACGACTCTTGATCTTGTAATTTCCGATATGGCCCCCAATATGAGTGGTCATAAGGCGATAGATATTCCTAAGGCGATGTATCTTTGTGAGTTGGCCCTAGATTTTGCCATAAATAATTTACGGCCCGGTGGAGGTTTACTGATGAAGGTATTCCATGGTGCAGGATTTGATGAGTTATTAACCGAGGTTAGAGCACATTTTACTAAAGTGTCTTTAAGAAAACCAAAGGCTTCAAGTACTAAATCACGAGAAACCTATTTATTAGCTCTAGATCTGCAGAAGACGCTTATAAATTAATTAAGAACACGCTATAGTGTTCTTAATAAGTAATAGGGTACGCCGTTCGTGTTTGGGTTAAAAATGAGAGAGTTAGTGAGGTTACCACTTTGAACGATATGATGAAAAATTTATTTTTATGGCTAATCGTAGCAGTCATTCTTGTGAGCGTATTTGGCCACTTTGGACCTCACCGAGCGGGCCAAGAAGAAATTTCCTATTCAAGCTTTTATCAGCAATTAAAAGATGGGATGGTCAGTCATGTCACGATTGAGAATGGTCAGAATATCAAAGGCACGACTAAAAATAATAAGATCTTTACCACCTATATTCCAATGCGTGATGATGTTGCGCTTCTCGATGATTTGATTAAATCGGGCGTGGATGTCAAAGGCCAGCCAAAGCAACAAGAAAGCTTGTTGCTGCAGATTTTTATCAGCTGGTTTCCGATGTTATTGCTTATTGGTGTTTGGGTCTTTTTTATGCGTCAAATGCAAGGCGGCGGGGGTAGAGGAGCGATGTCATTTGGTCGTTCTAAAGCACGTCTTTTAGGAGAAGATCAGGTTAAGGTGACGTTTGCTGATGTTGCCGGTGTAGAAGAGGCAAAGGCAGAAGTTGTTGAGCTAGTCGATTTCCTTAAAGATCCAGGTAAATTTCAAAAACTAGGTGGGCGTATCCCAAGAGGGGTTTTGCTTGTTGGGTCTCCAGGTACCGGTAAAACGTTGTTGGCTAAAGCGGTTGCCGGTGAAGCGAAGGTACCATTTTTTACTATTTCAGGTTCGGATTTTGTTGAGATGTTTGTTGGTGTCGGTGCATCTCGTGTGCGTGATATGTTTGAGCAAGCTAAGAAGCAAGCACCTTGTATCATATTTATCGATGAAATAGATGCTGTGGGTAGACACCGTGGTGCTGGATTAGGTGGTGGTCATGATGAGCGTGAGCAAACGCTGAATCAATTGCTAGTAGAGATGGATGGATTTGAGGGCAATGAAGGGGTCATTGTCATGTCAGCGACTAACCGTCCTGATGTGCTTGATCCAGCATTACTGCGTCCCGGTCGTTTCGATAGACAGGTTGTTGTGCCATTACCGGATATCAAAGGGCGTGAACAAATTATTAAGGTGCACTTAAAGCGCGTGCCATTGGGTGAAGATGCAGATGCTTTGGCGATTGCGAGAGGAACGCCAGGATTTTCAGGTGCAGATTTGGCAAATCTTGTCAATGAGGCAGCTCTTTTTGCAGCAAGAGAAAACCTAAAATTTGTTGGCATGGCTGAACTTGATAAAGCAAAAGATAAAATTATGATGGGCGCTGAACGAAAGTCTATGGTAATGGATGAAACTGAAAAGAAACTCACCGCATATCATGAGGCCGGTCATGCTATTGTTGGACTTTCAGTTCCAGAGCACGATCCCGTTTATAAGGTTACGATTATACCTCGTGGACGCGCACTAGGCGTGACGATGTTCTTGCCCGAGCAAGATAGATACTCACACTCTCGCCGAAGATTATATAGCCAATTATGTAGCTTATACGGTGGTCGTATTGCAGAAGAAATTATTTTTGGAGCCGATGCTGTGACTACAGGTGCTTCCAATGATATTGAGCGTGCAACGGATATTGCGCGGAAAATGGTGAAGCAGTGGGGACTATCAAACCTTGGCCCATTAAATTTTGGCGAGGAAGAAGGCGAAGTCTTTTTAGGTCGAGGCACTAATCAGGGTAAAGAAGTCTCTGAAAAAACGTCAGAAGAAATTGATGCGGAAGTGAAGCGTATTGTGACCGAGTGTTATCAGCAAGCAGAAACAATACTTAAAGACAATAGTGATAAATTACACTTAATGGCCAAAGCATTAATTAAATATGAGACTATTGATGCCGAGCAAATTAAGCAAATTATGTCTGGTGAAGAGCCAGAGCCTCCAAGCCATTGGGATGATAATACTCATTCGAATCAAGGTGGTGAGCAGTCTAGTCAACATACAAAAGAGCACCCAGACGTTCAAGATGATTCAAACCAAACGATTGGTAACTTGAATTCCAGCGAAGAGTCTTAGTACTCTTCGCTTATTTTTTTAAGCTTATGCAATTAGTCAATCCTAACCCTATTATTATGGGAATTTTAAATGTGACCACCGACTCATTTTCTGATGGCGGCGCATTTATAGAATCAGATAAAGCGATTACCCATGCAAAGCGCTTGTTAGACGAGGGGGCTGATATTATTGATATTGGCGGAGAGTCAACAAGACCTGGTGCTGATAGCGTGTCTGTTAATGATGAGCTTGGTCGAATCATTCCTGTCATTCAATATTTAAAAAATAATATGAATGCTAAAATTTCAGTTGATACACAAAAGCCTGAAGTTATGGCAGAGGTTATTGGATTAGGTGTTGAGATGATCAATGATGTGAATGCCCTACAAGCACCTGGTGCCTTAGAGGTTGTTTCTGATAGTAATGTTGATATCTGCCTAATGCATAGAAAAGGCTCAGCTAAGGATATGCAAGATTCACCGCATTATCACAATGTGGTTGAAGAAGTTTATGCCTTTTTACAGCGACGAATAGAAGCGTGTACCAAAAATGGTATTGATTTACGGCGAATATCAGTAGATGTTGGTTTTGGTTTTGGTAAGACAGATGATCATAACTTACAATTAATCAATAACCTTCATGTCTTTAAATCGCTAGGAGTTCCTATCTTGATTGGCGTCTCAAGAAAATCTACACTTGGTCGTCTATTAAAAAGGCAGGAGCGTGAACGATTAGCGGGAAGCCTAGCTTTAGCTTTACTGTCTTACTTAAATGGCGGCGATATATTTAGAGTTCATGATGTAAAAGAAACTTATGATGCTTTAAAAGTAGCAGAGCTGACTGTATGCAGAAATAAAATACTTAACATGGTCAATTAGAGAGTATAAATGAGTAAAAAATATTTTGGAACGGATGGAATTCGAGGACGCGTTGGAGAAGGGTTGATTAATCCAGAGTTCATTTTAAAACTTGGTTGGGCTGTTGGTAGAATTTTAACAAATGGGCATCGCAAGAAAGTATTAATTGGAAAAGATACACGTTTATCAGGCTATATGTTTGAAGCCGCTTTGGAAGCAGGACTTGCTGCCGCAGGTGTTGATAGTCGATTGGTCGGTCCGATGCCAACACCAGCTATTTCCTATTTAACACAAACATTAAGGGCGAGTGCTGGAATAGTGATTAGTGCTTCACATAATCCATACTATGATAATGGTGTGAAGTTTTTTGGCCCAGATGGTCGAAAGTTATCTGATGAATTAGAAAAAGCCATTGAGGCAGAGTTAGAAAAACCTATGCAAATGGTGGATCCTGAGACGCTAGGTAAAGCATTTCGAATTAAAGATGCACCTGGTCGATATATTGAATATTGTAAGAGTCGTTTTCCTGAAAGTATGCGTTTACATGGCTTAAAAGTGGTCGTTGACTGTGCCAATGGCGCTACTTATCATATTGCACCTAGTGTATTTCGTGAGCTAGGTGCTGAAGTTATAGATATTGCAGTATCCCCAGATGGTTTTAATATCAATGAGCATTGTGGTTCTATGGCGCCAGAGGTGTTGGTTGAAGCGGTTTTAAAGCATAAAGCTAATCTTGGTATTGCCTTTGATGGCGATGGAGATAGAGTGTTATTGGTCGATGAAAAAGGCCAGATACTCGATGGCGATGATATTCTTTATATCATGGCAATGGATAGATTATCTCAAGGACAAACTATTGAGGGTGTTGTCGGTACTGTGATGAGTAATATTGGTTTAGAGTTAGCATTAAAGTCCCATGGAGTCGATTTTCATCGTAGTCCCGTTGGTGATAGACATGTTGGTGAAGCCTTAAAAGATCTGGGGTGGAACTTGGGTGGTGAGAGCTCTGGGCATATTCTTTGCGCTGATCAGGCGAATACCGGGGATGGGATTGTGTCATCATTGCAAGTTCTCGCGGCACTGATTAGAAGTGATAAATCGTTATCAGTGCTTCATGAACCTATGAAAAAATTCCCTCAGTGCTGCGTTAATGTAAAAGTGAGTCAACACGCTGATTTTGTTTTAAATACTCCATTAGTGCTTAGTGCAAAAACAAAAGCTGAAACTATATTAAATGGAGATGGTCGTGTTTTGCTTAGAGCTTCTGGCACTGAACCGGTTATTCGCGTCATGGTTGAGGGAAAGTCTTTACCGATAGTTGAAGAGCAAGCACAAAATTTAGCATTTGCTGTCGAAAGCGCGAATAAAGACTCGGTAAGTTAAGTTTTAGTATTGAAACAGCCAGGGCAAACGCATGAGTGTGATTTTTGCGTTCAATTTAGGAAAAAGTGCTTCATGTGTTTGCTCTGTTGAAACGCCCTTATCTTTTGATCTTGTTGTAAGCCTCAAGTGCAATTTGACGTGAGACTTTAAGATCAACTATAGGCAGTGGGTAATTTTCTCCTAGTTTGATACCAGCTTTCACTAAAATCTCTTTAGGAGCGTCAAATGGGTTGGCGATATATTTTTTAGGTAGATTTTTCAGTTCAGGCACATAGCTCAAAATATACTGACCATTGGGGTCAAATTTTTGCGCCTGTAATACTGGGTTGAATACTCTAAAATAAGGAGCTGCATCAGCACCTGAGCCAGCAACCCACTGCCAGCTTGCAATGTTACTGGCTAAGTCTGCATCGAGTAAACAATCCCAAAACCACTTTTCTCCCTCACGCCAATCTATAAGTAAATTTTTTACTAAAAATGAAGCACAGATCATTCGGACACGATTATGCATATAGCCGGTTTGCCATAACTCGCGCATGCCGGCATCAACGATAGGAATACCTGTTTGACCTTGCTGCCAACAATGCAGTAATTTTTTATTTTTAATCCATGGAAAAGTGTTAAAGCGCGAATTAAAATTTTCATTGACAATGTTAGGAAAATGATAAAGCAAATAGTAAGAAAATTCTCGCCATGCCAATTCACTTAAAAAACACTCGGTATGCTTGGTTTGAGTTAATGCTTTAATTTGATGCCATACGCTGCGAATGGATAGCTGACCAAAATGTAAGTATGGAGATAGTTTGGATGTGAAGGGCTCAGCTGGAAAATTTCTACCATCATGATAGTGTTTAAAGCCATTTTCTAAGAACAAAGTCAGTTTCTTTTTACCACCCATGGCATTTGGCGTCCATAGCGTTTTAAATCTATCGGCCCAAGATAGGCTTGGTAGCAGTTTAAGTTCACTGAGTGACAGAGAATTTGAGTCTTTGTTTAAAAGCACTTTTTTAGGTGCTGATAGTGGTTTATCAGGTGGTAAGGCACCCAAGCAACCACGCTTATAGAACGGAGTAAATACTTTGTATGGTGTATTGTCTTTTTTTAAAATTTCCCAAGGTTCCCATAAGAGCGAAGCATTATAAGAATGTGTAATAACCTTATCTTTCTTTAGCGAATTTTTGATGTTTGTATCTCTTAAAATTCGCCAAGGCTCATAGCATCGATTCCAGTAGACATGGGTAATATTATGTTCGCGACAGAGCTTCGGTAGCAGCGTTGTAGCATCACCTGTATAAAAGCTAATTTGACCATTTAGTTGTTTATTAAGATCTAATAGAGCGTGGTGTAACCACCAACGAGAAGCTTCTCCCATTTTATGGGCTTTGGCATTAATATCATCGAGTATATAGATGATAAATACTTTTTTGTGTTTAAGAGCAGAAAGTAGCGCAGGATTATCATCAATACGTAAATCTAATCGTAACCAACAAAGAGCATGTTCATTATTATTCATAAAAACTCAACTTATGATTTATTGAAAAATATATGCATGAATTTTAACTCGATAGATATCTTCGTTTAAAAGTGAACCTAATATCCTTATTCATTTCTTGGTGTAAGTAAAGCTGGGGTGACTATATATTCACTTTTCACACCCTTTGATATTTTATCAACAACAGCATCAAAAAATGGCGAGGTAATGAGTAGTGCTTGCTCTGGGGTTAGTTCTGTTTTGTAGCGATAAAGTGTCTTTAATCGCTCCTGAGCGACTTGTATATCAATGTCTTCACTTAG
>JAUICE010000060.1 GCA_030428185.1 Gammaproteobacteria bacterium | reverse complement strand
ATTTTATCAAAATGATACGCTGTATGTTATTTTAGGTTGTAAGAGAACTGCGGATAATGCCACTCATCTAGAGGAGAAGGCTAGTTGGCACGCTCCCGATAAATTTGTTTATGCAAATGAAAGAAGGATACTAGCAAGAAAAGATACTTGGGATAAGTTGGCTCATCAAGCAACAACACGTTATGAAACATACCTTTTCGCAACAGCTTATCGTTTCTTGATGGAGTGTAATCTACCATTGCCCACCAATGCAATTGAGTGTTTTGATTGTTTAAGCCCAGGGATTTATCACAAATCACACTCAGGTTTAGAGTATAAGACAGCCTATGTACACATCCCATTAGGCAAGCAATCCTTAGAAGAAATTAATCTGTTATTAAAAAATAATCAAGAAGGCTATAAGGTGCTTAAGGCGTTTAATATTGATGTAATTAAGTCACAACACCCCCCCCAACAAAGTGATAAGAAAAAAGGGCTACTTTTTATCAATAACACGGATCAGAAATACATATTAAAAGCCTTAAAAAAAATATCCATGCCTTCTGATCATCAAATTTCCTCACCTTGGGAGATTTCAAATTCTAAGTTACTACACAAAGCTATATTGCAAAATACACTTTTTCTAAATCATGGACAAACTACATATAAAAACTTAGATGTCACACTATTTTCTCCTACCATAAACTCAGTATCTGCTGACATCATTCGTGATCATGCCAAGCAAACTAAAATCAATGAAGAAGATCTTGCCTACTTATCAATTAAACCAAAGCGCTTATTACTTCACTTGCTCATTGCATACTTAACTGTTTTTATTAATTTAGGGAAAGAAATATCACTTAAAGATATCGTTCTTGCTCTTAAGGAAGAGTTTATAAGTAAGTATCCAAAATTGTTCGAAATCAATATAGAGGAAGAGATTCAAGATAAAAAAGAAGAATTACAAGCTGATGAAGAAAGTATAATGAAACTGTTAAGGAATTATTTTAGTCAATCTGATTTAGTCTATAACCATCAGCAGTACTTAAATGCAATGCGATATATTTACATATGCATAGATGTGCAAGCTTGGGAAACTTTTCATCTCAAATTAAAAGCGGAGCTACAATCAAACTTAAACAGTTTTATACAAAGTTTAATCGATGCTGGGCGACTTAAATTAAAGATTCCACCTAAGCCAGAGAAACAGCAAATCATTGGCCTAACTGGTGGTGTCGCTAGTGGAAAATCAAGTAGCCAGAACTTTGCTATGAAGTTAATCAATCATGAAGACTATCTCTTAATTAGCTCAGATGAATATAACGATATACTCATTGATTGTTTAAAATTACAAGAGCATAAAAAACACCAATCAATTTTAACCTTAGCGGAAGCTTGGTTTATAAAAGTTCAAATATGGACACTGCTCAATGAGCAGAAAAAATACTATAAGCTTCCTCATATTATTCAGGAAGCCATGAGCCCTGCTGACATACAAGCTCATATGGGTACTACATGCACTATCTTTATCAACACAGCGAACCCTATTCACGCAGTTAGTAGAGCATATGATAGAGGAGAGAAAACAGGACGATATGTTTCTGCATCAAATACTGTAGCATCGTATCGCGCACTTTGGCCTAATCTATGCAGAGCTATCTATGATAAAAAGATGGGGATATGTGGCAGCCATGTCACGCTTATTGTTCAAGACACAGACGCCTATTATGCTCATCAAAATAAAGAAGAAGCATACCAGCATTCTATCATTCTAACTATTAAATCTGGCCAAGCAATCATTCATAATCTTAGTAGATTGATTACGTTCATTAATTATAGCTCTGCAATTCATCCCGCTCCAAAAGGCATCAAAGATACATGGTTATATAAACAGCTAGACCTCCATATTATTAAAGGTGAAATAAGCAAGCTATTTGAATATAGACTAGAGGTTATTATCAATGGGAAGCGGTGTAACTTAGACGATATTATGCAATTGGTTCAAAAACAACAATCCTCAGCAATAAAAATACAAAGATCTTTTAAATTTTGGAAGAATAAGAAAGGGACTAAAGATCAAGATAATATAGAAATAAATAATCTTCCTCTTAGCAGTAGAAAACAAATATTATATAAGTAAGTGCACCTTTAAATTAAGTGTTTTCAATGCCATGAAGCGACAAAATCACATACCTAATAAAAAAAGCTTCTACCTTACACCAAATGAAAAGTAAAAATATCAACCTATTCCAACTTTAATTATTCTGTAAGGTAAAAATAGAATCTGAAATTGCTCCACGCGTGATAAACTACTGACCGCTTTTTATAGACATAAACTTTGAAAAAAACTCAGGATTATTTAACCCTAACTCACTAAAGATAGTAGAGACCTTGTCCCATGAGCCTTCCTTATCAATACTCTCTACTAATAACTTAGCGCCTTTATCAACATCCATATCAACACCCCATCCGTTTACATAGGAAACGCCTAATAAACGAGTTGCTAGAAAATTATCTTGTTCATGTGCTGATTTTAAAAATTTAAACGCCTCACTAAATGCATTTTTGGCATAATCTTTCGTTGCTTGATTTTGATAAAAAGCCTCTTTAATAGAAGCCCAAAACTTACCTTGCTCTAGAAGTCTTTGTCCAACAACATACTGAGAATGAGCATCTCCAAGCTCTGCAGCAGCTCGATGACTTTCTATAGCTAACTCCTTGGCATACGGATAAGCTTTGTTATATTGATTGCTATCATAAATATCAGCAAGTTTTTGGTAATAAGTAATTTCTTTTGCTAATTGACTATCACTGACTTCAGCATTTAATCGTGCCTGATATAAACTTTCTATTTTTTTTAACAGTCTACTAATTTTACTTGATGAAAATAAACTCATTTGTTACACCATCTCTATAGGTTTATGATTAATAATTTAGCGTTTATTTAGAAATATTGCCACTAGAAAAATATAGTTTTATGAAATCTAAGACGAACTCTGAGTAAAACTCTCACGCCAAAGCTTGATAATCGAACAAATAATTTTGGTTTAACGCTTACAGCCTAAAATAAAGA
The DNA here is from genome assembly GCA_030428185.1 of Gammaproteobacteria bacterium. GTDB lineage: Bacteria > Pseudomonadota > Gammaproteobacteria > Legionellales > Legionellaceae > JAUICE01. The sequence goes on along the minus strand of JAUICE010000060.1, from coordinate 9,813 downwards.
CTTACCAATCAAATAGTCCTAACTCTGGTCTCCCTCATTTGCTATCAGGCAATCTTTTTAATCGACAGTACATACCAAGGTCTACAAACGTGATTTATAAAAACATAAGGATATACCCAATAGTGCAAGTTAAAAGGGACTTGACTCAGAACGATTTGGTGATCTAATCATTTCCTTTTATACGATTACTCAATATATACTGTACTTAGTCCTTTGATCTAAAAAACATATAAAATTATCCACAATTTCTGTGGATAAAACTGTTGGTAAACATGAGAAAAGTAGCTAACTTATTGTAAATGCGTCAAAAGTTCGGCGTGAACAAAGTCTTTCCACAAAACAAAAAACACTTTAATAACAATGAGTTACGCTTAATAGTATAGCTATTATTAGCTTTTTAATTACAAGTGATGATTTTTTGGCGCAATGTGTATAAATTCAAATTAATTTGTTAACAATATCGTGATCTGACAATTTTAAGGTCTTACCCTTGATGATTTGGTAATCTTCATGCCCTTTTCCGGCTATAAGTACTACATCATCCGCAGCTGCCATACGAAGCGCTTTAGCAATAGCCTCTGCTCTATCTAACTCAATGACAATCCTTGTTGACGCCTCTACTCCCGAAGCAATCTCGTTGGCAATGACTTGAGGCTCTTCATTTCTTGGATTATCATTGGTAATGATCAAATCGTCAGCGTGCACTCCCGCGATACGTCCCATTAGAGGACGCTTCTCTTTATCTCTATCGCCACCGCAACCGAATACACATAGCAACCTTCCTTTTGTTAAGGATTTTAAGTGATAAAGTGCTTTTTCCAACGCATCAGGAGAGTGGGCATAATCAATGACGACTGTAGGGTTTAAATGCATACGTTCCATTCTTCCTTTAACTGGTAACAGCGATTCTATTTTTTGGCGAATAGCCATAAGGTTATATTGCTCAGCCATTAAAACAGCAATAACTGATAACAAATTAGACAAATTAAATGCGCATAAAAATGAGGTGTTAACATCAAATGAGCCTATAGGTGTACTCACAGAAGCTTTGGTGCCTGAAATATCATAGTGTACTCGATTAATATGTATCATGGCGTCACTGTTTTCTATGCCATAAGTAATGGTGTTAACACCTGTTATTTCTGCGCACAAACGTCGACCATATGCACAATCAATATTAATAATCGCAGTTTGTAATCCATGAGTGAAAAATAATTTTCTCTTTGCTTGATAGTAATGCTCCATATCACCATGAAAATCTAAGTGCTCATGAGTTAAGTTGGTAAAAACTGCTCGACTGAAGCGGAGCCCTTCGACTCTATAAAGCGCTAGTGCATGCGATGAAACCTCTATAGCTACACATTTAATATCATCCTTGTTAAAACTTGATAAATGTTTGTGTATGACTAGACTTGATGATGTTGTATTTGCGGTAGGGTTTAACGTTTTCCAATATCCATTACCTAAGGTGCCCATATATCCACCGTCTAAAGCTTGTGCTAACCAATAAGCGATGGACGTTTTTCCGTTTGTTCCTGTCACACCAATTAAATTAAGAGTATTTTTTTCATATTCATAGAAACGAGCAATAAGTAGAGGCGCACTTTGTTTTAAATGTTCAATATAATAAACCCAACAGTTTTTTTCTTGATACGGCTCTCCTAAACCTTCACATAAAATGACAGCAGCTCCACTTAATGCTGCTTGGCTGATAAAACAAGTAGCATCATAATGCTCACCTCTAAATGCTAAGAATAAATCTCCCGCCTCAAGCAGCCTGCTATCTTCAGCAATACCCGTTATCTCCACATCATATTGAATTGATATAGCGCTAAAATCAGCTAGTAAGCTAGAAAGTTTCATATTGTTTATCTACCAAAGATTTTTCTGCTACTTTATCAGGTATCACGCCAAAAATATTTAAAGCGCTCTCCATAATTTCAGCAAACAACGGTGCAGCTACAACACTACTATAGTATGAAATTTTCTTTGGCTCATGCACAACCACTGCAACAACAAATTTAGGCGCGCTAACCGGCGCAATACCAACAAAGCTTGCAATATGTCGATTTTTCTCGTAGCCATGACTGCCAGCAATTCGTGCTGTACCTGTTTTTCCTGCAACTCTAAAACCGGTGATCCTTGCTCGTCTACCCGTACCATCCTTCTCAACAACAGCTTCTAACATTGATAATACTTGCTTTGCAGTTTTTTGTTTTATAACTTGCCTTGCGCGAGTTGAATGATTAGCTTTTAAAAAAGTTGCTGGGACAAACTTACCTTCATTGGCAAAAACAGCATAAGCTTGCGCCAATTGCAAAACATTAACCGTTATCCCATAACCAAAACCCAAGGTTGCAAGATCAAATAAACTATCACTTCCTTGACGATTAATTTGCCCTGGCGACTCACCAGGGAATCCACTCATCGTAATTTGACTAAATCCAAAACGCTTTAATAAAGCAACCAACTGCTGACCAGGAGACGCCAAGACTAATTTTGTAATACCTACATTGCTTGAACGCATTAATACTTCAGTTAACGTTAACTTTCCATTTTTTTTGTCATCACGAATTTCGTGACCATCTACTATCATCCATGAGGGGGTTGTATCAATGACATCCCTAGGCCTAAAAGTATCGCTATCTAATGCACTCGCTATACTGAAAGCTTTCATTACCGAGCCCGGTTCAAATGTATCAGTAACCGCCCGATTTCTATAAGAGCCATCTCGTAATTTGAATCTTTCATTCGGATTAAACGATGGGATATTAGCCATCGCCAGTATCTCGCCTGTCTTAATATCAAGAACGACAGCAGAGGCAGATTTTGCATGAAATTTTTCTACGGCCTTAAGTAAGGCCTGAGCAGCCTGATATTGTAATCTTTTATCAATAGACAGCTCTATCGAGTGGCCTGACTGCGGTAGACGAATCATATTGACTTTATCAACAATACGACCAAGCCTATCTTTAATAACTCGTTCACGACCAGCTCTTCCTTTTAACCATCGGTTAAAGGCAAGCTCAAGTCCCTCAATTCCATTATCATCAATATCAGTAAAGCCTAGTATTTGTGCTGTAACTGCTCCATTTGGATAAAATCGCTTAAACTCTTGTGTTGCATAAACACCATCAATATTTAATGCATCAATTTGTTTTTTGACTCTAGGGGCCACTCCTCTTTTTATGTATAAAAATGATCTTTTCTGCCCCTTTCTAATTTTTTGTGCTAATTCAGTTTGATTAATCGTTAATATACCGGAAAGTTGATTTAACTGTTCTTTTGATAGTTGTGTATTTTTAGGCGAAAGCCAAATATCATAAACTGGTGTGCTCAAGGCAAGTACTGAGTGATTTCTGTCGGTAATAAGGCCTCTATACGCCGGTATATCGACAACTCTTAGGCTTCTTGCGTCTCCTTGTTTTCTTAAAAAAGCTTTATCCAAAATTGTTAGTTTAACAAGCCGAAAAAAAAGGACCGCACTCATGATGAGTAAAAGAGCAATAACTAGCTTAAACCGCCAGTTTGATAAAGCTCTCTTAGACATTAGACGATGTTTCTTTTGGTATTAAATTCTTTAGCACCCCAATAAATATTTTTGATTAGCGTATACTGGTTACTCAGTCTGCTATATTTTTTATGTTTAATATAAATCACAGCTTTTGAGCGTGCAGGCAGCATGTTCAACTGCTCACTGGCAATTTTGTTAATACGGCTTGGAGATGTCCACATACTTTTTTCTAAGAGCAACTGTCCTTCAATCAATTTTGCCTTCGTTAATTTTGCTTCGACTTTCTCTAATTGCCCAATATATTGACGCTCTATATGCCTTAGATAAATGATACTCAGAGCAGAACCCGATACAATCATCCATAAAAAAATCATCAGTGAATGACGCTTCACAAAATTTACAGAAGAGAAATCTCCTTGAAATAAATTTGTCTGATGAAGCGCTCTAGCTGCAGCATTCATAGTAACTTCTCCCCGACTCTCAAAATAGCACTTCTTGATCGCTGATTATTCTGTAGTTCAGTATCTTTCGGTTTTATTGCCTTTCCTATCACTTTTAACACTCGCCCCTGCATTTCTATATCTTTTATAGGAAGTTTTCTTGGCATCACCTCGCCTCTCGCTTTATCACGCATGAATCGCTTAACCATTCTATCTTCTAAAGAGTGAAAGCTTATAATCGCTAAACGACCGTGAGGCGCTAAACATGCCAAAACGTTATCTAACAACCTTCGTAATGACTCTAACTCTTGGTTAATATAAATGCGTATCGCCTGAAATGCTCTTGTTGCTGGATGTTTATATTTTTCCCACTTAGGATTTGCTTTTGCGATCACATCAGCAAGCTCTATAGTGGTTTCAAACGGTTTGCTAACTCGGTATTCACAAATAGCTCTAGCCATTCGTTTAGCAAATCGCTCCTCACCATAATCTCGCAGCACATTCGCAATGTCAGCTTCACCTGCACTGTTTATCCAGTCCTTAGCAGACTGACCTTGGGTCGTATCCATTCTCATATCTAAAGGTCCATCTTTTAGAAAACTAAAACCACGTTCAGCTTTATCAAGCTGTGGAGAAGAGACGCCTAAATCTAATAAAATTCCATCAACTTTCCCAAAAACTCCCGCTTTTTGTGCAAAGTCTGAAATTTGTTCAAAAGAGCCATGATAAATTGAGAATTTTGACTCCTTTATGTGCTCAAGAGCATACTTTACTGCTTCACTGTCTTTGTCTATTGCAATGAGTTGACCATTGTCAAGTCTCTTTAATATTTCTTGACTATGCCCGCCTCTACCAAAGGTACCATCGATATAAATCCCCCCCGGTTTTATCGACAATGCCTCGATACACTCTTCTAGTAGTACGGGCTTATGATCTCTTTCCACTACAAAGACAAACTCCTAATTTCTTCAGACAGTGGCTCTGTAGAGCTCGTCTCTTCTTCCAACCAACGCTCACGTCCGCGCACCCAATTTTCTTCACTCCAAATTTCAAATTTCTTTCTCTGACCAATTAGCATCGTTTTTTTCTCAAGTAATGCGTACTCACGCAAAATTTGAGGTAAGAGTATTCGTCCTTGGCTATCCAATTCAACCTCACTTGCATGACCAATTAATAAGCGCTGTATCCTACGAGCATGTGGATCAAAGCTCGGTAATTGATCAAGCTTACTTTCAATTTCTTCCCAAACATTCAATGGATATAACAATAGGCAGGTTGACTCAGTATCAATAGTTACTATGAGTCCTTTTGTTTCTGTAATACTCAGGGCATCTCGATACTTTGTCGGAATAGACATCCGACCCTTAGTATCTAGATTAACTGCATTAATACCCCTAAACATATCAGCTCCAGAAATCCCAACAAACAAATCGTTTGTTACTTCACTCCACCATAAAATTTAAGAAAGCGCGAACAGACTCTCAATATTCTACCACTTTCTCCCACAAAATCACCACATAAACCCACTTTCCTACACTTATGGTCCATAAATACCACTTCGTCAAGAAAATTACCGGAAATTTAAAAGAAAACTTGATATCTAGAAAGGGGGATGACCATTTTCTGAGCACAAATAGAGCCGTTTGAAAGGACCGTGTATAAAATTAAGGTTCAAGTCGGTCGATAAGCCGGGTTCTGTCGAGGACAATCATTCATCTAGGAAACACGTCACCGTATTTCTCAAGCAACCTACCCAGATCCTGCGCGGGTCGCGCAATCAGATCTCTATTTGGTCTTGCTCCGAGTGGGGTTTACCCTGCCACTTTTGTTACCAAAAGCGCGGTGCGCTCTTACCGCACCATTTCACCCTTACCCCGCACCTATTTGCTCTTTATCAAAAAACAAATAGGTGCGGGGCGGTATATTTTCTGTGGCACTTTCCGTAGACTCGCGCCCCCCAGGCGTTACCTGGCACTCTACCCTATGGAGCCCGGACTTTCCTCGAAATTAGTTAAACTAACCTCGCGATTGCCTAACCGACTTGAGTTCAATATTTTAACAGAATGATTGACAAAAACAATCAACTCAAACTGTTATTTACGGACAGGAGCTTGAGGCGCTTGATAATCTGCTTGAATTGCATCAAGTGGCTTATTCACAAACTTATTTCTAACGATCGCTTTTTTTACACATTCCACGGCAAAAAATTTCTCAGGAGTAAAAAAAGTGGATCTTTATCTTTATCTTTATCTTTATCTTTATTTCGATTGTGGCGAGGAGCAGCTTGCGCACGCCGTTCAGGGTTTTTCTTGGACATTGCTAAGTACTCTTAGTTAAAAAACACCAAACAATTGCACTAAATTACATCAGAATGGTCAATTAAAAAGTCCTAAGTACGTCTTTTATCATACGCCTAACGAGACTGTCGGGGTCATTTGTAAAGCTACCATCTATACGATTAGCCAAAACAGCCGCTATAGATGTCGCCCTAAAGCCAAAAACTCGCGACAGCCCAATAATAGCGGCCGTTTCCATTTCAAGATTTACAATTCGATGATTCTTATAAGAAAAACTTCTGCAGGTATCAATTAATGACTCAACAGCAAGAGGTGCTGTCAGCTCTCTATCTTGGGGACCATAAAAACCTGGGCAAGTGACAGTAATCCCCTGATGCCCCAAAGCGAATAGCGGGTGATTTAACTCCTGAGAAGCCTCAAACACATAAGGCTTTATGGGCCAGTGGCAAAAATATTGATTTAATGCTTTTAATAACTCTTTCTCTTCTGTGCTGGAGTTATAGTTATAGTAATGTAGTAAGCCATCTAGACCAACGGCCGTGGTTGTAATAACTAGCTCATCCATCGAGATGTCTGACTGTAAGGCGCCAGTAGTTCCCAAACGTATAAAGTCGACTTGCTTGCGGACTTGTTTTGGCAGACGGGTACTGAAGTCAATATTTTTAAGTGCCTCAACCTCGTTTAAGACGATGTCTATGTTGGGTGTACCGATACCTGTAGAAAGCACCGACAAACGCTTGTTACCAATATAGCCTGTGTGCGTTGTAAACTCCCGGTGAGAGCGTTTAACCTCGATGCTATCAAAATATCGACTCACCCAATCAACTCGCTTCGGATCACCCACAGTGATAATCGTATCAGCAAGCTCATCAGGCAATAAATCAAGATGATAGATTCTACCCTGATTGGTAATCGGTAAATTGGCAAAATTAAACATAAACTATTCTTAAGGTTAAAAATAACGGCAGTCACTCTAGCTTTATGATAAGAAAATAGCAAAATATTTTAAGAATTTGACAGCACCCATCCCTTTGACTATATTGGCGGCAAGTTTCGCCACTCGCCGATTTTGGAGTATTCATGACTGATAAAAAAGCAACCTTATCAATTGAGGGATTAGATCCTGTTGATCTACCGATTTACTCACCTACCTTAGGTAATGATGTCATCGATATAAACAAATTAGGCGCAAAGGGCTACTTCACATTTGATCCCGGCTTTGTATCAACAGCATCTTGTGAATCAAAGATTACATTTATCGATGGCGCTAAAGGTACACTTCTCTATCGAGGATACCCTATAGAACAATTAGCAGAGAAGAAAGAGTATCTAGATATCTGTTATTTATTAATGAATGGAGAATTACCAAATGACGAGCAAAAGAAAAGCTTCGTTCATGAGGTAACACATTACTCGATGGTCCATGAACAATTATGTCATTTTTTTAATGGATTTAGACGAGATGCACACCCTATGGCAATTATGGTTGGTGTTGTTGGTGCCCTTTCAGCTTTCTACCATGATTCGTTAGATATTAACAATGGGCAACATCGCCAACAAGCGGCTATTCGTCTTATTGCAAAAATGCCTACACTTGCAGCTATGAGTTACAAATACTCCATTGGACAACCATTTAATTATCCGCAAAATGATATGACATATGCTGAGAACTTTCTCTACATGATGTTTGGCGTTCCTTCTGAAACCTACAAAGTAAATCCAGTTCTTGCAAGAGCGATGGATACCATCTTTACGCTTCATGCCGATCATGAACAAAATGCATCAACCTCAACTGTTAGACTTGCAGGCTCAACAGGTGCAAATCCATATGCTTGTATTTCGGCTGGCATTGGTGCCCTATGGGGACCTGCTCATGGCGGTGCAAATGAAGCATGTTTAAATATGTTACATGAAATTGGTGATATCAGCCGTATCCCTGAATATATCGAACGCGCTAAAGATAAAAATGATCCTTTCAGGCTCATGGGCTTCGGGCATCGAGTATATAAGAGCTATGATCCCCGTGCGAAAGTGATGCGCGAAACCTGCCATCAAGTTTTAGAAGCAGTAGGCGTTGGAGACACGCCAATCTTTCAGTTAGCGATGGAATTAGAACGAATCGCTTTAGAAGACGAGTATTTTGTTGAAAAGAAACTTTATCCTAACGTCGACTTTTATTCTGGTATTACATTAAGCGCTATTGGCATACCTACAAATATGTTCACGGTAATTTTTGCTTTAGCCAGAACTGTTGGCTGGATATCTCACTGGATGGAGATGGTAGAAGACAAATCACGCATTAGCAGACCAAGACAGCTCTATACAGGTCCAGACAAGCGTGAGCTTATTTAACATGCCATCACATCATGAAGCCTTGTGCTCGTGATGTGATCTTCTTTATGACTCCAGATAACTGGATCCCCAGAAGTATTTTTTTGTCCCACAAACTTTTTAGATGTCTCCTTGAAAAATGAAAAAGTTTTGCGTAAAGAAAACTTTTTATACTGATAACGCATGTTATCAATAGCTAGTCCAAAAGTGGCACAACCTGCGGTTATATAAGCTGCATGACACGTAGCTAGGGCTACAGGTAATGCCGAACCCCCAGATAAAAAGGTAAAGGCCAGTGAACCAATCACTACCGCACAGCAAATTAATAACAACCCCATTGTCACTGGGTGTGTTTTAATCACAGCTTTTGAAACCTGCCTATCCAATGCATCTAAAGCCGTAAGCGCCGTTTGCATCTGATTGTTAGATAATGCATCAACTAGCGCATTAACTGTATGGTGTAGGCGGAGCGCAACAGGAAGACTTAACAGCGACTCATCCAACAACTGTATCATTGCTTGCTTTATGACTGTTAACGGTAGTCTAAGTGAGCTAATCTCATGATCAGTATCAATAATCTTTTCAGCATGCCGCATCAACAACGTTTTATTAATTAGCTGTTTTTTGTAAATAGGAATTAGTGAATTTAACAAATCAGCATACAAACGCTGCATTCTTTTTTGCGCACGCTTATGAGCATTACAAATACCTTCGAAGGTAAAAATAATGGGGGCAACCACTAGAGACCATATAGGGATCCCTACTGGAAATATCACCATAAACGCAAGCTGTATGCTACTGACTAGTAACCCCTTTAATAATCCAAGTATGCCTTGGGTGCTGGTTGATTCTGCACAAATTGCATGATGATACCTGCTTAATGCTTGTTCGATAAGCTCAAACTCAACGGTTAAAGAAGACAATTCACACTCATCAATATTCGATAGCTTATTTAGAGCTTGTAATGCCAGCCCAGCGTCTTTCTTTAAGAGATAACCCGTACGAACATCTTCACGAATATTCCTACAAAACCAATACAATTGATGATCAATATCCCTCTGGCTGCTACTCATTAGTATCCTACTTTAGCTATCATATTTTTTAATAGTTCACGCCAAATATCGTAACACAGCTTTTCTTTTGTTCCAGAGTTCGGTGTGAAAGATTTTTGCCGCATAACCTCGCGCTGTTGCAATTGAAGATTTTGTTCTTCTAATCCAATCAATGCAAT
>JAUICE010000059.1 GCA_030428185.1 Gammaproteobacteria bacterium | reverse complement strand
CAGTGAGGAATCGATTCACAATAGTGCCCACATCTGTTGGGATAAATCGCTTTTTATCTAAAGTGACATATTCTCGTTGTTGCAGTGTTTGAATAATGGACGCATATGTTGAAGGCCTACCTATTCCGAATTCCTCAAGGGCTTTAACTAAGGACGCTTCAGAGAATCTAGGTGGAGGCTCAGTAAAGTGTTGTGAAGGAATAATCTCATTTAAGGCTATCTCGTCACCCTCCTTCATCTCTGGTAGCAGTTTATCTTTTTCGTCGGCATCTTCTTTATCATCGACACCTTCGAGATATACAGCCATGAATCCAGGATCTTTAATTGTAGAGCCATTCGCTCTAAATATATTATCTTTGTCAACAACCAAGTCAACTTTGACCGTATCAATTGTAGCAGAAATCATTTGACTGGCGATGGTGCGTTTCCAAATGAGTTGATACAGTTTAAATTGATCTGTAGATAAGTATTGTTTAATAATATCTGGGGTTTGTTTGGTGCTTGTTGGTCTGATCGCCTCATGCGCTTCTTGAGCATTTTTAGACTTTGTTTTAAATACTCGAGGCGAGTCGGGAAGGTTATCTGCTCCATAACGCTTTTTAATAAAATCACGAATATCATCAATGGCTTCACTGGCAAGATTAACAGAGTCAGTACGCATATAAGTGATTAAACCTACAGTTTCAGAGCCTATCTCAATACCTTCATAGAGCTGCTGAGCAATCATCATTGTTTTTCTTGTAGTAAATCCAAGCTTTCTTGATGCTTCTTGTTGTAGAGTTGAAGTAATAAAAGGCGGTGATGGGTTTCGCTTCCTTTGTTTTTTTTCTATGGACTGTACTTTAAGAATTCCGTTAGCGCGATTCAGTAAATCATTTTGACATGCATTCGCTTCTTTTTCAGAAGAGATACTAAATTGTTCTAGTTTATCTCCCTGATAGGTAATGAGTTTTGCTTGAAAATCTTGTTTAGTATGTGAAAGAGAGGCCGTGATTTTCCAATATTCCTGAGATTTGAACTTAGATATTTCTTGTTCTCGCTCAACAATTAAGCGAAGCGCAGGGCTTTGTACACGCCCAGCAGAAAGACCTCTTCGAATTTTTTTCCATAATAAAGGAGATAGATTAAAGCCAACTAAATAGTCCAAGGCTCGTCTTGCTTGCTGTGCATTGACTAAGCTCATGGAAATTTCTCGAGGATTTGCCATAGCATCTTGGACAGCTGTTTTGGTTATTTCATTAAAAATAATGCGTTTAACCAATTTGTCTTTGAGCAGCTTTTTTTTGTCCATTTCTTGTTTAACATGCCAAGAAATGGCTTCGCCTTCTCTATCAGGGTCAGTGGCTAGATAAAGCGCATCAGCTTTTTTTAAGGTTTTTGCAATATTATCTAAGTGTTTTTTATTTCTTTCTATCACTTGGTAACTCATCGCAAAATCGTTATCTGGATTTACAGAACCTTTTTTTGGCAGTAAATCGCTTACATGTCCATATGAGGCAAGGACGATAAAATCTTTACCAAGATATTTATTAATCGTTTTTGCTTTTGCAGGAGACTCCACAATAACAAGATGTTTACTCATGAATCTAAGGCTTCCTTCTATCTGCTCATGATCAGTGTTCTACAGACATGTCTTCAGTTAAGACATAATCTAAAAATAAAAGACGCTCTTCGTTTAAATCGTCATCTAGAGCGTTGAGTACAGTCCATCGCACTTCGTCCATATTGACATGATTAGCATCACTTTGCATCAGTTTATCTAAGATATATTCACGCTGTTTGACGGTAATGAGGTTCATTTTCTCAATATTAAGTAGAAAGTTACGACAGTCGACATCTATTTTGTCGCACTCATCTAGGTTATAAATGCGAAATGAATGTTCGGAGGGTGAATTGACGTTAACCTCTTCAAATTCATACGCCTCATCTGATTGCTCATCAGGGGCTTCAATGGGTGTTTTTGTATCTACACTATCAATTAATAATTTTTTTAAGTCATCTAACAAACTGTCTTTCATCACAAAAGCCTCAGATAGCCACCAGGCACTGCTTTAATAGCGCCGTTGAGCTCTAGTTCAATCAATATATTCGCAACATCATATAGCGATAATCCAGATTTAGAGCAAATCGTCTCTATAGACGTCACCTCATAACCGACGAACTTTACTAGGTTTTTGCCTTTTGTATCAAGTTTTTTTTGTTTTTTTTTGGTTTCAATGGTGCTTAGTTGTTGTTTAATATTGAGTTCTTCACATAGGCTGGCTATTGAATCTATCAATATAGCGCCTTCTTTAATGAGTTTATTACAGCCTTTTGCCTCGCTATTAACCACACTCCCAGGAATGGCAAAGACATTAATATTTTGCTCTAGGGCATGATAAGCAGTTAATAGCGAGCCACTTTTTTCTTTTGCCTCAACAACAAGAACACCATCTGATAGGCCACTGATCACACGGTTTCGTTGTGGAAAGTGATGTCTTCTTGGGCGCGTATTGAGAGGGAACTCAGATATAATAGCACCTTTTTCAGAGATTTTATCGAGCAGATAGTGATGTCTTTTAGGGTATACTTCATCTATACCAGTAGCGAGGATTGCAGTTGTTAGACCATTGGCATCTAGTGCCCCACGATGTGCCTGTCCATCAATACCAAGAGCCAGCCCACTGGTAATGCTGATCCCTAAGGAAGCCAGTTGATAAGCAAATTTGTGTGCAAGGTTAGCGCCCAAATGGGTTGGTGTACGACTACCCACAATAGCAATGTTGAATGTATCCAATAGCTTTACATTGCCCTTAATCATCAAAAAAGGGGGAGGGCTAGACAATTCAAGTAGCTTTTTAGGATAGCTTTTATCATGCCATGTGATTAATGTTTGATGCTTGCTGTCAGCCCAGTGAATATGTTTTTCAACGAGTTGCCAGGGTGGCTTTTTGATGTAATCACATAAAGCATCGCTAAACCCTATAGAGTTTAAAGCAGTTTTACTTAGATGAAAGTAATCGCTAATAGGATTACGCTCTTCTAAGCGCTTCAGAAAACTTGGCTTCATTCCATTATAAAGTGCCAAGGCGAGGAAAAACTTATTCATGGACTACTAACTGTGTCTCCTTTGTGGATTGCTTTGATTGAATTGACGATAAGCGCGTAAGATACTTTTGAAAAAACACGAAAAACCATGGCTTCTCCGAGCCGCTCTTTAGGCAAGGTAATCGTAGATTGCTTGTTAAGTGGGTCAACTACGACTCTTTCTTTTTGCCAAAGTGCTAGCACATCTCCGGGTTGTATTTTTTTGTTTTTACCCAAATCAACAGCGATCACTTGATTCGTTGCAATTTGTGAAATACCCCCAATTAAGTCTATGACGCTCCCTTTTACGTTATATTTAGGTGCTTGAGGCTCAAAGTATAAAGAAAATTGATCACTATCGTTAGGAAGCACTCTATCCTTAGGTCGAACTCCTTTTTGTACTCTAATGACTTCTAAGGTTGAAATTTTATCTTTTCTTAGTAGTTCTCCAGTACCTAAAAAGCGCCCAATATAACCGAGAATTTCTTCTTTATTAGAAGGGTTTCGGTAAACCCCTGCAGGTCGATAAAATGCGTATGAACTCGCCTTATCAAGCTTTTCTAAGTTCTTAACATATACTTTAACATTTTGCCCAGCGAGTAAATGTTCGCCATTGATAGCGACAACATAAGCACTGTTTTCTAATTTATCGATATCAAATACTTGCGAATCAGATAAAAAGGGCGAAATAGCGCTTAGATGAATAGGAGGTATGGCTTTTTGTGCAGGCCTTGGTCTTGCTTGTGGAGATAGCCTATAAGTACCTTGACGAATCAGTTTTAAGTGAGGCCTACCATTAGGATATTCTAATGTAATGATAGCACCTGGATAAATTCGGTTAGGATTTTGTATTTTAGGATTGTCATGCCAAATTTGTTTCCACTGCCATGGCTGTTTTAAATAGGCATTCGCAATATCATAAAGCGTATCGCCTTTTTGCACGACGTATTTTTGTGGATAGTGGTCTTTAAGCGAAATAGGACGATACATGGCATGACTTAAAATGGCGTATGAGAATAAGCCTGCTATGAATAAGAAGCGTAAAGCATTTGCCATATGATCTTCCATCGTCGATAATTTATCCTTTTTTACATCATAAAAGACAATTTACGCTATGGCAATTCGAAAAATCATATACTTACCTGATAAGCGCTTAAGAGAGCAAAGCAAAGAAATCTCCACTTTTGATGAAGAATTGCAAAAGCTTATCGATGATATGTTTGAAACCATGTATGACGCACGAGGTGTTGGCCTTGCTGCACCGCAGATTGGGCTCAATATTCAGCTGTCGGTTATCGATGTAAAGGGTGATAAGCGTGAACAGTTAGTAATTATTAATCCAAAAGTTGTTGAAGCCAAAGGTGAAGAAATATTTCAAGAAGGCTGCCTTTCAGTTCCTGGCGCTTACGATAAGGTCAAAAGAGCAAGCTGGGTTAAGGTGGAAGCTCTTGATAGAGATGGTAAGCCTTTTACAATAGAAGGTGACGGTCTTTTAGGTGAGTGTTTACAGCATGAAATTGATCATTTAAATGGTAAGCTTTTTATTGATTTATTATCGCCTTTGAAGCGTGGGCTTGCACGCAAGAAGCTAGAAAAATTTAAGCGTAATGAACATAAAAGGCAGTCTTGATGAAAGTGATATTTGCTGGAACGCCCGATTTTGCAACACAAACGTTAAGAGCGATTTATAACTCTAAACATGAACTAGTGTGCGTGTTAACTCAAGCAGATAAACAAAAAGGTCGCGGGCAAAAACAGAGTATCACCCCTGTGAAAGAGCTGGCTTTATCTTATGGCGTTGATATTTTACAACCAACTACCTTAAAGAATGAAGACATGATTAGTGTGCTTGAGGCATACAAGGCTGATGTGATGGTTGTGGTTGCTTATGGCCTTATTTTGCCTGTGAGTGTTATTAATCTTTTTCCTAAAGGCGCCATTAATGTACATGCTTCATTGCTACCAAAATATCGAGGTGCATCACCCATACAGCAAGCCATACTCAACGGCGATAAAGAAACCGGTGTTACGATTATGCAAATGGATAAAGGCTTAGATACTGGAGATATGCTGCATAAAAGCTATTGTAAGATAGTGGATGAGGATAATGTATGGAGCTTGCATGACAAACTTTCTAAAATAGGTAGTCAGGCGTTGATTCAAGTCTTGGATGATATCGAGCAAGGAAGTGTAAGGCCTACTCCTCAAAATGATGGTTTAGCAACTTATGCGTCAAAGATTTCAAAGCGTGATGGCTGTTTAAATTGGCAAGAGTGTGTTACTGATATTTATAATAAAATTCGTGCATATTTTGGTTGGCCCAGTGCATACAGTTATATTGATGGTAAAAGATTTAAAATTTGGCAAGCGACTATTTTAAATGAAGATACTCTTTCGGCTCCAGGTTCAATTATTAACGTAAGTTCCTCTGGTATAGATATTGCGTGCAATCCTGGGCTATTAAGAATTCATGAGCTTCAGTTTGATGGTGGTAAACGTTTACCTGTAGCAGACATATTGAATGCAAATAAGCAATATTTTATTAGCGGAGCGACTTTAACCTCATGTCCCGATTAGTTGCTCTTAATATTCTTAAAAAAGTATTTTTCGATAAAACATCTCTTAAAGATGCAATGTCTATGAATCATGCATTTTCTAAAGATGCTGAAAAGTCGTTCATAGCTGAACTGTGCTATGGGGTTTGTAGATATTATGAATCCTTGAGCTTTACTTTAAATCACTTAACAAAAAAACCTTTAAAACATAAAGACTTTGATATTCACTTGCTAATTATACTAGGCTTGTATCAATTACAGTTTATGGACATAGCATCTTATGCTGTTATTAATGAAACCGTTAATGTATGTCAAAAGTTAAAGAAAAAGTGGGCAACGGGTTTAGTTAATGCTGTTTTACGTAATTTTTTGCGAGATCCCACCCATAAACAGTTATTAGAGAAAAATATTAATACTACGTATGCGCTTCCAGATTTTTTTATAAAAAAATTAGAGAAACAAGCGGTTAATCTTTCTGAATTAGGTCCTGCACTTTTAGAGCGAGCTCCTATTTACTTGCGTGTTAATGTGCAGAAAGTAAGTGTTAGTGATTATTTATTGCAATTAAAAAAAGCGTTAGTAAACGTTAAGCCCGTAGAAGAACTTGAAGAATGTTTAGAACTTATTAGCGATATTAATGTCGATGCATTACCTGGATTCCACGAAGGCTTAGTATCGATTCAGGATATATCACCACAATGGGCGGCAAGAATATTACCTAAAGATCTATCCTATAGTATTTTAGATGCATGCAGCGCGCCTGGGGGTAAGCTTTGTCATTTGTTGGAAATGGGATGTTCAAATGTTACGGGATTAGAAATTTCAAAAATTCGTGCTGAGAAAATCAAAGATAATTTAAGGCGTTTAGATTTAAAGGCAGACATTATCATTGAGGACGCACGTACAGTAGCTGCTACGCTACTTAAGGGTAAAACTTTTGATAGAATACTTTTAGATTCACCTTGCTCTGCTAGTGGCGTCATAAGAAGACATCCAGATATTAAGGTCATACGTAGTGCTGATGATGTTGCAAAAATTGTTAAACTTCAAAAAGAAATTTTCAAAGGATTATGGCTGCTATTGAAGAAAGGGGGATTGATGCTTTATTGTACTTGCTCGTTGTTTCCTGAAGAAAATGATATGCAAGTAGAGTACTTTTTAAATCACTTTTCAGATATTAGTCTTGAGCCTATTAATGTACCTATTGGTATAAAAACGGCGTATGGTTTACAAGTGATCCCTCCTGATGGTGATGGCTTTTACTACGCTTTGTTGAAAAAAACATAGTCCGTCATCCAATAGAGTGATTTTTTTAAGCTCAAAATGATGCACTATGAAGAATTAGGGCTATATACAGTCTTTAAACTCTAATTGACGTTGTGCTTCAAATAGGATAATTGCAACTGAGTTTGAAAGATTAATGCTTCTTGAGCGTGCTTTCATCGGGATACGGATAGGTGACTGTCTTAGATGCTCAGGCAGTCCTCGTGTTTCAGGACCAAAAAGAAACATATCTTCGTCGTGATATTGCTTGCTTGTGTAGCTAATATCTGTTTTTGTGGTAGCACTGTAAATGGTTCGTCCTAAATTTTTTTTAATAAAATCATCCTCATCATTATAAAATACAATATCAGTAAACTCATGATAGTCTAGACCTGCTCTTCTCAGTCGTTTGTCATCAAAAGCAAAACCCGTGGGTTTAATAATATGTAACAGTGCACCGGTATTTGCACAAAGGCGTATAATATTGCCTGTATTTGGTGGAATTTCAGGTTGATATAGTGCGATATGTATCATTTAAGTAACAAGAGTAAAACCAGATAGCCAAATTGTATCCTTTGTTATTTTTTGTGCAAGTTCATCAAAGTCATCATCGATATAAATGTTGCTAAAATCATCGTCTGTTGGCTCTGTATTATCTGGATTTTCATCGAGATAATTTTGAGAGTCACTGCCACTAATAGATTCCTCTCTGCTCTGTAAGTACGCATCTCGCACAAAACTATATTCATCTAATGCTTCTTCCAAAACATCCTCTTTATCAAGTATATCAGCTCGTATATCAACAACTCTAAATCCAATTAATTGATAGCGAGAAGATGGCGGAGTGATGTGAGGGTAAATAGAGAGCAAACTGTACTCAAGCGTAAAAGCAAATGTATCTCGTAGGGTCGAAGGGCCTAAGACTGGAAGCACAATATAGGGCGAGTGAGTGTTACCCAAGCGACCTAAGGTCATGCCTAAATCATTATAGTGATAGGGTAATCCCCATTTATCAGCAATATCAATAAATCCTAGTAAACCAAAGGTTGAATTGATAAATAAGCGCCATGTATCTTTATAAGCAACGACAGGTTTCAATTGCAACAGATCATTTGCTATTGTCGGTAGCATTTGTAAGTTTTGATAAAAGTTATTAACCCCTTTTTGCACAGGTGCTGGTACAGCGGCATGATATAGTCTTGCTGGTGGTTTAATCATGGTCGCGTCAAACGCTTTATTGAAACGATATATTTTTCTGTTGATGGTTTCGAAAGGATCATCTGGATGATTGCTTTGTAGTCCGCTACAGCCACAAGAGAGTAATATTACAGCAAAAAATAATCGCTTCATGAATATAATGAAACTATCTAGATACAATTACTTCTTATCATCATTGATTAAGAATATTTAATCAAGGGAAATTATAAAAGATTAGAGAGATAGTAAGAAAGTAGCTGGTCCATAATTGCACAGAGATACATCCATTAGAGCGCCAAACTCACCATATGCAATATTAACGCTATCGTCTATAAAGCGAGCTTTTATTTCCTCAAACAGGGTTCGTGAATGATTTGGAGGTAATGCGCTAGAAAAACTTGGTCTTAACCCTTTAGTTGTATCAGCTGCGAGTGTAAATTGTGGGACAAGAAGTAGCTCTCCTTTGACATCCTTTAAGCTTAAATTCATTTTGTCATCTTTGTCCTCAAAAATACGATATTTGATGACTTTTTCTAGTAATGGCTTAGCAATGCTAAAAGAATCATTTTTTTCAAACCCACATAAGCCAAGAATCCCTTGATCGATTTTAGCAATAGTGTTGTTGTTAACACTAACCGAGGCATGTTTAACACGTTGAACTAACACTAACATGCAGTAGGTGGCTCTTGTGACAATATATTTTTCCCAGCTAAAATAACAGCGTCAATAATGCCGGGCTCTTTAAGAGAGTGTCCAGCATCACGAACTACAACTAATTTGGAACGCGGACAAGCTTGGTGTATTAACCAGGCACTTTCAAGAGGACTGACAATATCATAACGCCCATGAATCAAGTACATAGGTAAATGGCGTATATTTTTGATGTTATTTAATAATTGATTTTCTTTAATAAAGCAGTGATTTGAGAAATAGTGTGTTTCTAGGCGCGCAAGGCTTAAAGCGAAGTGCGGATCGGTAAAGTGTGTGAGGTTTTCTTGATGAGGATGTAGTGAAAAACAATTTGCTTGCCACAAAGCCCAATGTTTTGCGGCATTTCTACAACTGACTTCATCTTTTCCATTTAGCTTTTTTGCATAGGCATCAATGATATTTTTAGTATCGCTTTTATCTATAATAGAGGTGAACTCTTCCCAATGCTCAGGGAAAAAAACGTTTGCTCCATATTGGTAAAACCAATCAATGTCTTTTTTTCTTGCTAAGAATGTGCAATTCAATATAAGGCCTAAGACATTCTGTGGGAATTGCTCTGCATAAAGTAGTGATAAGGTGCTTCCCCAGGCGCTACCAAATAAATACCATTTAGTTACATTTAGCTGCTCTCTTATTAACTCCATATCAGAGAGTAAATCGTCGGTTGTATTGTTTTCTAAAAAGGCGTGCGGACTTGATCGACCCGCACCTCGTTGATCAAAAAGAATAATGCGAAATGTCTCAGGGCAAAAAAAACGTCGGTGGAATGCTTCGCAACCTGTTCCTGGTCCACTGTGACAAATAAGAATAGGAATACCGTTTGGATTTCCGCATTCTTCAATATGGAGAATATGCGGTGGTGTGACGCTTATCTTATGTGTAGCAAATGTTTTAATTGATGGATAAAGCGTATACATACGAGCTCAGACCTTTTGTGTTTTTTTTGTGGTCACTGCTTACAGAGCCAAATTTTTATCAGTATACTGATATAGCTAATGGAACTCAAACGCATGAAGAACAAATGGCATTTTCAAGCTCAAAAGAAAAAAAATACAAAAATTAACATCCAGTGGTCGGTTTTTCACTTTCAGTAAGAGCAAGGCGCTCATTTATAATTCTAAGGGGGGAAGTGGAGTTAATCTTAACGGTAAAGCTAAAGATAAAAATAATGTAAAAATTTATTGCAGACAATTAGCGAGTTACTTACTTACACTTAATCCACCAATAAAAAATTATCATGGAGATTTTTCTTCAAAGGATAATATTCGAACTATTCTATACCTCTTAAACAACGCTTATGACGCAGAAAGTAATGAAAAAAGATATGAGTATGTCGCTATTTCCCCTATGAGCTCACTTGGTCTGGTTTTACCTGATATAGCAAAGACTCTGAAAGTAGGACAAATTTCTGCATTTGAACTGCGGACAGAAGGTCATTTCATGGCTTTATCTATTCAATGCAAACGAGTTAGTAAGAAGAGGACACAGTATATTCTTAAATGTTATGATCCTAATCGTACTGACACTCATAAACGAGTTATTTGCTCTAATCTAGAAGAGCTTAAAGCGTTAGAATTTACTGATGTGCTTGAAGAAGAATATGTTCGTCTATATTTCGCAAAATTTAAAATTTTTTCTTTACTTGCTAAAGCTCAGTGTAGCGAGAGAGTTGAACATAGAATAGCTATTTATGATGGTATAGAAGATTCGCGTGAGCTTTATTTTTTACTTAGATACGGTTTGGTTAAAACACTAAAGAATAGACTACAAAGCTTAGGGGAAAAAGATAATCTAGACCTAAGTTATATGCGTCACTTACTCACTGCCAAAGATAGTAATGGAAATACTGGACTATTTTTTACATTAGGTTATCGTAGGTTTGTTATTTGGTTAGATGTATGTGAATTTATATTATCATCTCCTTTGTCAGGAAGTGATAAGCACTTATTGTTACAAGAACTGAACTATACTGACGTTTTAAATAAACTAATTTATGATAAAGCCACCTATTATTTAGAACAATTCATCCTTTTAGTATTGGATTCAAACTTGTCAAATCAAGTTAAAATAAAACTCTTACTAAATAAGATCAGCAATCCCTATGGAGGCCTGTATCAGGCATTGTTACAAGGAAATTTTAATTTTGCGGGCATGTATATGAAATTGATACTTTCGGCAAAGTTCAGTCCCTTGAAAAAGCAATTGTTATTAACCATGAGTCCTTTGAATGGTAAAACTGGTTTATTTCGTCTTTTATGTAATGGGAAGACTGATGCAGTATCGTTTTATAGTAAAACGATACTAGAGTCCAACCTGCTAGATGCCAGTAAGTTTCTATTACTGCTGGCAAAGGATACAGACAAGTATACAGGTTTTTATATGGCTTGTTTTAGCAATAGACAAGAGGCTGTGAATTTTTTTGCATCTCATATCCTTGCATCGAGTTTATCAGAAGAATTAAAAGTTCAATTATTAGAAGCCTGTGTCAAAGGAGCGACTGCTTTTTATCAAGCATTTTCACACGGACATGAAGTTATTGCTCATAATTTAACGGCATTAGTGATTGATTCAAATTTAACAAACAGCAATAAAGTTAGACTTTTGAGTGCAACTGACGCTTTCGGGATGACAGGGGTAGAAGCAGCAGCCCGGGCGCCTTTCACGGCAGTTACTTGTGATTTTAAAAGACAGGTTTTGGCTTCAGACTTAACTTCTTGTGAAAAAGAACAATTAATCAAACCGTTACTTAAATTTAATGCCAGTATTGGCTATAAACCTTAAACGTATTTTTAGGAGCAGTACCTAAGCTTATTTATGTGAAAAGGTGACCGACCTTTGATTGATTAAATTAGTCCATTATTGTACAATGTGTCGCTACCGAATTATGCCTTGGGAGCGCAATACCATGATGAACTTTTTATTAAAAGAGCCAGCCTTAACTTTTGACGATGTGCTCTTGGTTCCCGGCCATTCCGAAGTGTTGCCCAAAGATGTCTCTTTGATTTCAAAGCTTACAAAAAATATTTCTTTAAACGTACCCTTAATTTCAGCCGCTATGGATACTGTGACTGAAGCTAGACTTGCTGTTGCATTAGCTAAAGAGGGGGGGATTGGCATTATTCATAAAAATATGAGTGTTGAGGCTCAAGCTGAAGAGGTTTACAAAGTTAAAAAATTTGAAAGTGGTGTAGTTAAAGATCCAGTAACGATTACACCAGATATGACTTTAGAGCGCGTACTTTCATTAACGAGCCAGCATAATTTCTCAGGTCTTCCTGTTGTGTTAGGTGATAGTTTAGTTGGTATTGTGACCTCTCGGGATATACGTTTTGAAACGAATATGTCGCTTAGAGTAGAAGAGTTAATGACCCCTAAAGAGCGGCTAGTAACGGTTAAAGAGGGTGCAAGTAAGGATGAGATTTTAAAATTACTACACCATCATCGCTTAGAAAAGCTTTTGGTAGTAGATAATAATTTTCACCTAAAAGGATTGATAACGGTTAAAGATATACAAAGAGAAAAAGATAACCCATATGCATGCAAAGATGACTTGGGACATCTTAGAGTTGGTGCTGGTGTCGGTGTTTCAGGTGACACTAAAGAGCGTGTTCAAGCACTTGTTGACGCTGGTGTTGATGTTATTGTTGTTGATACGGCACATGGCCACTCTCAAGGCGTTTTAGATAGGGTGAAATGGATAAAAAGTCATTTTCAAAATGTCGATGTGATTGGTGGTAATATTGCGACAGCTGATGCAGCAAAAGCACTGGTTAAAGCAGGTGCTGATGCTGTTAAGGTAGGGATAGGTCCTGGTTCAATTTGCACGACTCGTGTGGTGACTGGCGTGGGCATGCCTCAAATATCAGCTATATCAGAAGTTGCTTTAGGTTTGAAGCGCAGTGGCGTTCCATTGATTGCAGATGGTGGCGTTCGCTTTTCAGGAGATATTGCAAAAGCAATTGCAGCAGGTGCACATACAGTGATGCTTGGTAGTTTATTTGCTGGGTGTGAAGAATCACCAGGAGAAATTGAACTCTATCAAGGTAAGACCTATAAAAACTATCGCGGTATGGGCAGTCTTGGTGCAATGACACAAAAACATGGTTCTAGTGATAGGTATTTTCAAAATGCAAAAGAAACAGCCGTAAGTAAATTAGTTCCGGAAGGGATTGAGGGACGAGTCGCCTATAAAGGACCTGTTACCAACATCATTCATCAAATGGCAGGTGGTCTCCGCTCTGCAATGGGATACATTGGTTGTCCAGATATTGATTCTGTCCATAAAAATGCTCGTTTTGTTAAGATTACAACCTCAGGTATGCGTGAGTCTCATGCACACGATATTAATATCACAAAACAGGCGCCTAATTATCAAGTTGAGGATATGTAGTGACCATTTCAAAAGATATTCATCAAGAAAATATTGTTATTTTAGATTTTGGCTCACAATATACACAGCTTATTGCAAGACGTATTAGGGAAATAGG
>JAUICE010000058.1 GCA_030428185.1 Gammaproteobacteria bacterium | reverse complement strand
GCTTTAACAGGTAGTGTTGAGCACGTTTTTGCTGATGAAGTAAATAGCGGTAACTATACTGCTGGTGATAAAATTGCTTCTAGCACTAGCGCTAATGTAGGTCTACGCGTTAAATTTTAATAATTTGACTCAACAGACTTAGTGAGGGAGCCTAGCGCATATAAGTTGCACTAGGCTCTTTTTTTTACCTGCCGTTTTTATTATCACGCATCATATAATTTATGGCAGCAAGATAGTCTTTATTATCACAATCAATATCATTTATTGCTTCTTTGGTTTCTCTACAAAGTCCACCGTGGTGCATTAGGCCACGACCAATTTTTACTTGATATAAGAAGTAGTCATCGATTGTTTTAAATTGATGATTCTTTACAGCAAGTGCGGCGTTTTTTTGTATATTGCGCCATGTTTTTTCATCAAATGCTGGTGGAGCCTTAATTGCACTTGCTTTATCAGGCGCATGACAGTTAGCACAAGCTTGGTTGTAGAGCCTTTTTCCAGGTATAGATGCGTATAACCATTGAGGTAATAATATCATTAAAATGAACAGTCCTTGTTTCAGCATGTTTACTCCTTATGTTAGTCGTCGAAGATGATGATATCACTATGAGCTTTTATAATACTTCAACATGGAAGGATAGGGAGTAAAATCAGAGAAACCTCTGTGCCAAATATAATAAAAAGTGTAAATTGATCTTATTATCTTGTAAGTTTTTAGTTCCATTGGGTATATAAAATCAATGCATATTCAGTTTTTAGGCGCAACTCATACTGTTACAGGCTCTAAATTTTTAATTCAAACGGCCAGCATTAACTTATTAGTAGATTGCGGGCTTTATCAAGGTCACCATGCCTATGAGCAAAATATTAGACCACTACCAATATCACCAAAAGAAATTGATTATATATTATTATCTCATGCTCACATTGATCATAGTGGATATATCCCTCTTTTAGTGAAGCAAGGTTTTTGTGGTCAGATTTTAGCAACCGAGGCAACAAAATCTCTGTGTGCAATTTTACTGCCTGATTCAGGCCATATCCATGAAGAAGAGGCTAATAAGCAAAGCCGCCTCAAAGATAAGCAGGTTTCACCGCTTTATACTTATGAAGATGCTCTAAATTCACTAGCATACTTTAAAGTAATCACAATGGGTAAAAAATACTCCCTAGATGAAAACTTGACCTTTTACTTTCAGCGAGCAGGACATATCTTAGGCGCTGCATCTATTTATATTCAGCACTATGATGTTTCTCTGCTTTATTCAGGAGACTTAGGGAGAGTAGAAGATCCTCTACTATATCCACCCGCTAAACCACAACAGGCCGATTATTTGATAGTAGAATCTACTTATGGGGACACAGAGCATGGTCAGGAGTCTCCAAAAGAGACATTGAGAGGTATCATTAATGCTACGACTGATAAGCAAGGTAAAGTGTTAATTCCTTCTTTTGCTGTGGGACGAACACAAAATATTTTGTTTTTTTTGCATCAATTAAAAGTAGCTAAAGAGATTCCTGATATCCCAATTTATATAGATTCTCCTATGGCAATTCGAGCAACTAAGTTGTTATTTGAATATGAGCGCCAACATAAACTGGATAATAAGCAAATGATAGCTTTATGTCAGGAAGCTCAGTATATCCGATCTTTTGATGACTCATTATCCCTTGATGACATTCCCGGTTCAGCGATTATTATTTCTGCTAGCGGCATGCTTCAAGGTGGCCGTGTTCTTTATCATTTAAAGGATTTGGCTCGAAGTGCAAATAATGCCATTGTCTTTACAGGTTATCAGGCAGAGTTTACGACTGGAGAGAAAATAGTTCATGGAGCAAAAATAATAAAAGTCTTTGGAGAGACTGTACCCATCCGTGGTAAAATTTTTCAGTTGCCAAACGTCTCAGCACATGCTGATAGTAAAGAAATGCTCTCTTGGCTTTCACATATAAAAAAGACACCTAGAAAGGTGTTTATTACTCATGGTGAAGAGGAAAAAGCCCAGCATTTAAAAGCAAAGCTTATATCAGAGTTTGGTTGGACTGTAGAAGTGCCAGAATTATTCCAAAAAGAAGAGTTAGTATAGTGATGAGTTTTAGTAAAGATTTAAAAGAAGATTTGTACTTACAACAAATAGTACTACCAACTTTATTTATCATATCTGTGTTTCGCTATATGGAAATACTACTCGTACAACGCCCCTTAAGTGTTGATGAGGCTCAATATTGGCTGTGGAGTCAGCACCTGGCTTTAGGTTATCATTCTAAACCACCGATGATTGCTTATCTAGTTAGGATCTCGACGGCAATTTTTGGTAACAATATTTTTGGTATAAAGTTTTTTATGCCACTTTCGCATGCGATTACCACCCTTTTTATCTACCTTGCAACAAAAAAAATTTCTAATGTCAACATAGCCACCTTTGCTGCAATAAGTTTTTTTATAAGCTTGGGCGTTAGTTTTTCTTCAACGATTTTGTCCACAGATCCAATTATGTTGATGTTTTGGAGTATGGGCTTTTATTATCTTTGTTGTGTTTTAGAGGATAATCTCACTAGTGCCTGGTTACAGGTTGGTTTTTTTGTGGCGCTGTCAATATTAAGTAAATATACAGGTGCGCTATTCTTGCTTTCCACGTTGATATTGTTTTTTGTAGATAAACCTTCTAGACGAATTTTAGCCACACCATACGTTTATTTGGCACTTATACTCATTTTGTTGATGTTAACTCCGAATATCTATTGGAACCTTATTACTAAGCACAGTGCTTTTTCACACGTGCTGCATGAGAATATTGGTGTCTCTGAGTATAAATTTCAGCTACATCCACTTAAACTTCTTGAGTTTGTTGGTTCTCAGTTTGCTGTTATTTCACCGGTTTTATTTCCCATCATTTTATATGGTCTATTTTCAAAGCGCTCTTTAGCGACTTCATCGCGCCGGTTATTATGGAGTTTTTCGTTTCCGATTTTTTTTATTTTTTGCCTTCAATCTTTAGCGCGATTTAGCTATGCAAATTGGGCTGTAGCAATGTATATCAGCGCAATACCGCTTGCTTATTTGCTTATTGAGAAAACAATACTGCTTAAAAAAGTTATGATTGTACACTTAGGCTTTGGACTATTTGGCTTAACGTTTTTGGCTTTATATGATTATGTGTCGGTAAAAGAATATTTACCTCATCGCTTTATATTCAAAACTGCTCGAGAATCACTTCCTTGGCCAAAGTTAGCAAAATATATAAAAAAATATCGTAAAGCTAATTTTTTATTTGATGATAGAGGTATTTGGTCAAGAGCAACCTATTATGGGGGGCTTGATTTACAAAAAGTTTATACATGGCCAGCAAAGTCTTTAGATGGATTTACCTCATTTAATCATGCGAAGGGGAAAGATTTTGTTTATGCATCTTTTAGCGAGGATATTCCAAAAAGTATTAAGCGCTGCTTTGCATCTACTCAATTTATAGAGAAGGCATCGACGACTCCAGAAAAAAAAGTCGCCGATAATTATTTATATTTTTATAAGTTAGTGGCCTTTAAAGGAAGTCTGTGTTTTTGATTCAATGTGAAGGGGCAGAGGTATAGAGTTATAAATTCTACTTACATTCAAGCTTGTAGCGCTCAAATTGCTAAAGTATTATATCCGGCTTTATTTTGAGGAGAAAATTGATGTTTGGATGGAAAACTACTTTTTTTGAGGATGCTCAGGTTGTTGCTTCATGCTTTACTTGGAAAACTTTGACAATCGGGCTGCCCTTATATGGTTTTACAGCCGCACTACTTAAGTGTTTAGAGCTAACAAGTCTGCAAGAAGAGCCATCTTATTTCGCACTATTTGCAGCATGTGAACTTCTTGCTGCGCTTGATACTCTTCCTTTTGCAGCAAGAGAGCTAGAGATAGTTCACCGATTTGGTATGCATTAGTACACATGCATTTTCTCTGTGAAATTAAGAGCAATCATGTGCTAAGAGCGCTTTGTGAGGATGTCGCTAGTCTAGTTGCGACACTGTTTAAGAGTATATCACACCCTGTATAATGGCGAGGATGGGCGTATAGTGTCTTCTAATTGTAAAATGAGCTTAAAAGTAACATATTAGGCATGGTTAGAGTCGCTTCTATGAGCGCCTCTAAATAGAGACCTTTTTTGTTGCTCTAGGAAGTGAGGCGTTTTTCTTTCGACTAAGTATGGTCAGGCTTAAGCATTTGATGCTGGTCCTCGCCTTGATCTAGATTGTGTGGCGCCGACTTCTTTTTCTGTTGGCCGGTTAGTTTCTGGCTTAAACATCCCTGATGCAAGATGTGATGCGCTGTCTTTTTTTGTTTGGCTTGCAGCTTTATGAGGGGATAGCTTTTCTGCCTGTCTAAGTACATCTCTAAAGTTAGGAGCAACTTCTTGATGGTTTGTTTGCGCTAAGTATCTTTCTGTGTTGTAGGCTTTAATTAACGCCTGGGCAGTAAGTGAGTCTAAGCCTTTGTGAGTTAATACTTGCAGCATTTCATCGTCGGTGTAAGGCTCAAGCGTAAAGGTTATTCTTCTGGCGCTTTCAGCGGTTGAAGCACTGACCCTACCTTGCATATAAACGGGGTTTTGAGTGCCGATGATGATAAAGCCTGGCTGAGGTGGTATTGTGAGGTATGGCGAGTCGGCGATATCCTCATCTTGTGGTATTTGCCCCATAAGCAAGTTATTGAGGAATTGCTCTAGCATGGGTGAGCTATTAACTTCATCGATAATGACGATATTTCCTTCAACGAACGCTTTAAGTAATAGTAATTTTTTTTGTTTAACCGATAGTGTTACCGGTAGATTGTAGTAACTATTTTTAATCATTTCTTGGCTATCGATATCAGCTTCAATTATGCCATTGAATCGCAGCTTTGCTTTAATGAGCTCGGTTTTTCCAAGTCCTGGCTCACTTTCGACAATGATGGCGTTTAAGTCGCCAGTCAGTTGATTTTGGGAGAAGTCTGCCTGATGGTCTTTACGGTAACGTCTTAGTTGTAGAGTGCTATCTAGCTCATCAGAGAGCGCTCTTCTACTTTCGGTAATAATGAAGGTGCCATAAGAGGGGAGCGGGCTTTGGTCGGTGCGCGACTGCTCTGGAAGCTTAGTATCAAAAGAGGTCAGTGTCTCTACTGGCAGTTTAGGCCTAATAATGTTTCTTATCTGCTGATGAAGCTCTTTTTCAAATAGCGATGAAGATGAATCGTCATCAGTCATAGCGGGGGTTGCGATACTCGCCAACGCGCGCATAATGATGGCTTTGATGTCTCTAGGGGTTATATGGAAGGCTTCCCTATCTTGTTGTAATAACCACTGATAAATCTCTAGAAGTTCAAGGCTTGACTCAAACGCTTGGGCTTCTAGCGGGGTATTTTGAAATAAGGGCTCGATAACCAGCTTAAACAAGACATTTGGCGGCATAAGGTCAAAAGTTACAGCATTAGCGTGTCGTGTTAGTAGCGATGGGGTATGACGAGAGCCACCATAAGATGTGGGATTACCAGCCATTAACAGTTTATGTTTAGGACTTAACTCAATGAGCTCATCGTTAATGATGATATACGGTGGAGCATAAAAGAGTCCTTCAAATTGCGAGTAATCTTTTTGCGAAATGTTGGCCTCATCGATAAACAAGATACCGCCATCAGGTTTTTTAGCCCAGTCAAGCAACTGCGTTAGCTCAAAAACAGTCCACTGTTTTTTTAGGTGATTTTCAATAAAGGCGCTTTTACCACAGCCGGTTATGCCGCTGATAAAAGCAACAGGGGCGCTTTTTAAGGCAGTTTCCACGGCCTCAGCGCGAGCTTGAATGAATGCTTTGGTATCATCGTCGGCACGAGATTCATCAATGGTTATGTCAATGGTTGAGGGCGCAGTTGTTTCGATACCTATCCAGCTTGCTTTAATATCCCTGTTATCGGGGTGAGCTCTTTGATGAATTAAAAAGGCTTGTAACTCGTTAAAGGAAAATTGACTCAGCGCCTCATAAGAAAAGACAGGTCGCTCGCCTTCCATAAGACTTGTTAGTAGCGTCTGCTTATCCATGCTAAGCCATCGACATTTAACATCAAAGGTTGGTGTCTCTGTCGTATAAGTATCGGGTGGAATTAAGCTATCTTCTTTAAGGATGAGTGTTAGCTGTCTTGGATATTGATATAGATATGGTAATAAACGGTCCAGCTTTTCTGCTGAAAGGTGACCAGTTAAGATAAACTTTTTGCCTGCCTCAAGCTCGCGGATTAGTAAGCGTTTTTCTTCAATAAACGTAAAAGCTTTTTCTTCTTGATGATATTTTCCATCAATTTTAAGCAATAAATCACTAACAGAAAGCTCACTGATATCAATCACAAAAGTATTGTCATCCAGACGCTCTCTTGCAGAAACATCTGGATCACTAGAAACAACAAACGGTGAGGTGATACCGTCTGCTGGCACGATATCATCAGGCGATTCATCCATGGCGTGAAAGCTTTTTAAAATCACTTTATCAATAACCACATTTGGCAGTAGGCAAATGTTTAATGTAACGTTATATGCTAAAGCCTTATCAAAAAGCTCAGCCCATTGCGACTCACTTAAGTCTCGGCTGATATAAACATTGAAGGTTTGACCGCTATACACTTCAAGTAGTCCTTGCTCTAAATGTATTTGTTCTCCTTCCAACCGATAGGTTGAAAAAAGTTTGGCAAAGGACGTTGGGTTAAGTAGAAATGGCGATGAGGTTTGTTGCTCTCGCCAGTCTTTGGCGGTTAGTTGGTGAAGCTGGTGTTGGCTTAATGTTTTTTCATCCCAACCATAATCACTACCATGAGTGATTTGAGCCAAATCAAAAGGCATGCCTTCAATAGCACCTTCCATATGACATTTTTGTAAAAACAGCTGGTAGGCTTTTGATGCTAGAGGTGCATTTAAAATGTGAATGGGGCGCTTTGTTTCTAGCGCTTTAATTAGCTCACCTTTCTTAAAATAAAGCTGCTGCCCATCAAGCTGCCATCGCCCCATCAAGCGCTCTTGCCAATCGGTTGCTTCATAGAGATTGATAATATAAGGCGCTGAGTCATCGGCATCGAGCTCCATTGCTTCCGCGGTATCATCTCTAAGTTCGCTGATACTGTGTTTGCTATCAAAGCGTGAGGTGAAGTCTTCACCGGTATAGTGATTGGGGTGACGTTTATTTTGCAGGCCAATAATGCTTAAGTCTTCTGGCAGGTCGATGCCATCAGCTTTTTTTGTGTCATCGATAAGGCTATTAAAGCGCACCACCTCTTCTGGCTTAAAGCTTGAATAATCAATCAGCAAGATGGGCTGCAAACCACGACTTTGGTGTGCCATTAAGAAATCATAAAGTGCACCACCGGGTCCATCACAGACCTCACCACTGTTATCTTGCTCATGACGTTTAATATAAGGTAGCTGGCAATACAAGTCTTGGGGTTTTGTGACCCAGAAAATGGGACGCCTCATCTCTCTAGCCTTTTTGAATAAGAGAGACTGTGCAGCTATTAATGTGTCTTCAGAATCGCATTGCAATAAGTGCTTACCCTCATGCGCTAACATCGACTCACAGAGCTTATCAAAGGGCATTTGCTGTTGTGGTTTAAAGTATTGGCGATATTGACCACTTACCCCCTCAATCAGTGCGGTACTTTTTGTTTCGGGCAAAGAAGCATCAGTGGTTACAGCTACATCCTGCATAGCTGTCGGTGTTATAGTTTCTTTAACAGTAAGTTTTGCAGGGTAGCCGCCAAAATCACAAGTTAACCATTGACCATCAATCTTAACCTCAGCAAAGGCGTGACAGTCATTAATAATGATGCGACATGGGTATTGGGGAAACTGCTCTTCTAAAAGTGATTTAAACGCCACGGCACGGTGCCGGCAGCTACCTACATGTTGCGTTTGAATAGCCTGTAAATAATCTGCGCCTGAAGGCGATGTTTGTTTTATAGTTAAGGTGTCGCCTCCATAACTGTTTAGCTCGTTTACAAGTAGCTGTATTTCACCTGGAAGACTGACTTTATCAGCAGGTATGGCGGGTGAAAATAAATATTGCACTGTGATAGGCTTATCAATGGGCTGTGTGATATGGATATAGTAAAGATTGTCACGCTCGCTATAACGAAGCTCAAAGTTTACCTTAGGTATCAGGTGGATATGAGATAGGCTATCAGCAGTTGTTAAAGAAGGTAGTGGTAGCCACTGATAAGCTGATGAAAGAGTTGTTACTCCTATGTAAAGAGGCTGTTTATTGCGTTTTGCAAGATATTCACCCAATGCACTCAAATCACACCTACTATCGCTGATATTAACTGGGCTTAGCGCTATATCGGTCTTATTGAATACTCTAAAGGCATGCGAGATATCGGTTGGTTTATCTGAGACCTCTAAGGTATCAAAAACACTTTTTCGGTAAGTGCTAACATTAGGGTTGCTGCCGTTAAGGCAGGTGATATTTCGCTTTAAGTGGAATTCTATTTCTTTGCTAGCATTAGTGTCTGCATCAATACCACAGGAGTCACCACCATGCGTAGTGCTTGCTGATGAGTTAGCTTCTTTTATGATTTTTATTTGCGTATCCAATTTGTCGAGTTTATCAGTACCTAGCTCTTTGATAAGCGCCAAGCCTGCTGCTTTTTCCTCAAGAGGAAGTCCTTCAAGGCTTTGCTCAAGTTGATTTATGGCATCTGCGCTTGACTGAATAAATTCTTTTAAACAATCGATAAAGAATGCTTTGGAAGTTCGACTTAAAAGGCCGATTAGCCAGGCGGGGTGCGCTGACGTGTTTTTAAGCAACAGGCCGGTTAAGGCTTGGGCTGAGAGTGAGAGTCTATGACTAAAAAGCCTAAAAAGTGACCGGATATTTTTTTGCTCAATATACTTTAATAGCACAGCATTTTCAGGCAGCGCCAGTAGAAAAAAGCCACCCTCATAAAGAAATGAATTAATATCTTTAATAGTATTTTTAGGGGCTAATTGAAAATCGCCAGCAACGGAAATAATGGGTCCTAAAATACGCTTGATTTCGTATGCCAACTCATCTCTGCTGACAGCATGGACGCCGTCAATATAGTTGGGGTCGTAGATATAGTAGCGGCTAGTTGTTGACTCATATAATACGCCGATTTCATGCCAGGGATTTGATAGGGATAACACGCTTTGTGCGGCATGGCTTTGAATAAAACGCTTTAAATTATCGCCAATATAGGTTTGTTTCGTATAAGCACCAGCCTTGCTATGAATAAGCTCAATCAGTGATTCAAAGTGCCTACAAAGCTCTTCACTTACAGGCTTTTGACCATTCCAAGCCTGAATGGTTTTAAGAGTACTATTCCAAGCCTCTGGCCCAACGGTTAAGAAAAAATCTGTCAGCGGCTTACAAATCCCCTTTTGTATCTTAGGGATAAGCTCAAGGTGTTTGCCTATTAACTCTAAATATCTTGACAGCTGATTGATAACCATATCTTGGTTAAGCAGCTCATTCTTACGTTGGTTGTAGTTGAATGGTGGCGTCTCTTGGTGAGATAGCTGCTTGTCTCTAAGGTGGTCAGGGTTTGAGGCATCTGTGGAGCCGCTAGTGTCATTATAATCACTGAACGTTGCAGGAGTCGCACTTGGCTGTATGTTGGCTTTAATAATCGCATTAGGGGCGGCATCGCGCAATGCGATTAGCGCTTGCTCTGAGATATCAGAATAAGATAGGTCAATTTCCTTAAGGTTAGTTAAATCAACGCCATCTAAATTAAGCCGGCCGCTAAGGTTTTTACAATAAGATAAGTTAAGCGTTTCAAGTCTAGGGGTGGCGTGCAGCATAGATGATAGTGCGCGAGTGGTGATAGGTGACTCAGTAAGATTAAGCGTTTTAAGCTTAAGCAAATCAATGTCACCTAAATCAAACTCGTCACTAAGGTGTCGACAATAGATTAATTCAAGCGTTTCAAGGTTAGAGGAGGCTTTCAGCATAGATGTTAGCATAGGGGGGGGTATAGTGGAAAAACTCAGTTTAAGTGTTTTGAGCCTAGTTAAACTATGCTGCACTAAATCAAGCGGGCCGCTAAGATTTAAACAAGAACTTAACCTAAGCGTTTCAAGGTTATGGGTGCACTTTAGTATGGATAATAGTGTATCGGCGGTAATCGTAGAGCTAGCCATGTCAAGTGTTTTAAGCTTAGTTAAATTAACACCGCTCAAGTCAAGCGGGCCGCTAAAGTTTGGACAAGAAGATAAGTTAAGTGTTTCAAGGCTATGGGCGGACTTTAGCATGGATGACAATGTCTCGGCGGTGATAGCAGAGTCACTCAGAACAAGCGTTTTAAGCTTAGTTAAATTGACATCTATCAAATCAAGCGGGCCACTAAGCTTTTTACAAGAAGACAAGTCAAGCGTTTCAATGCTATGGGTAGATTTGAGTATGGATGACAATGTCTCCACGGTGATAGGAGTATCACTCAGATCAAGCGTTTTAAGCTTAGTTAAATTAATACCTCTTAAGTCAAGCGGGCCGCTAAGATTTTTACACCAAGACAAGTCAAGTGTTTCAAGGCTAGGAGTGGCGTGTAGTATGGATAATAATGTCTCTGCAGTGATAGTAGAGTCTCTAAGACATAGTGTTTTAAGGTTGGTTAAATTAACACCTCTTAAGTCAAGCGGGCCGCTAAGATTTTTACACCAAGACAAGTCAAGTGTTTCAAGGCTAGGAGTGGCGTGTAGTATGGATAATAATGTCTCTGCAGTGATAGTAGAGCCTCTAAGACATAGTGTTTTAAGGTTGGTTAAATTAACACCTCTCAAATCAAGCGGTTCGCTAAGATTTTTATAAAAAGATAAGTCAAGCAGCTCAAGGCTATGGGTGGCTTGCAGCATGGATGCTAACACACGAGTGGTGATGGCAGAGCTATCAAAAGTAAGCGTTTTAAGCTTAGTTAAATGAATGCCTTTTAAGTCAAGCGCATCGCTAAGGTCTGTACAACCTGCTAAGTCAATCGCTTCAACATTAGGGGCGGCTTGCAGCATGGATGCTAACACAGGAGTAGTGATGGCAGAGCCACACAGCTTAAGTGTTTCAAGCTTGGTTAAACTAACACTCTCCAAATCAAGCGAACCGCTAAGTTTTATACAATAATATAAATTAAGCGCTTTAATGTTCGGAGTGCATTTTAGTATGGATGCTAGAGTCTCAGTGGTGGCCATAGAGAAGTAATTCAGCTCCAGTGTTTTAAGTTTAGTTAAATTAATCTCCCTTGTATCAAGTGGACCTGCAAGATTTGTATAAGAAGACAATCGAAGCACTTCAATGCTAGGAGTATGCTGTAGCAAAGCTACTAGCGCATTAATGGTGAGGGCAGGATTGCTAACTCTAAGTGCTCTAAGCTTAGTTAAGCTAATTCCCTCCAAATCAAGCAGTTTGTCGAGATTTTCACAGTCAGATAACTCTACCGTTTCAAGGCTGGGATTCTGAACCAAAAAATCGGGTAACGAGGTAAAGGCAGTGCTGGGCTTATCTGTCAGCCTTTCCATGCGTCTTAGCAAAGATGATTGAACTTTAATTGAACGATAATTATAGGCTATCTCGCCAAAGTGTATAATCTTATTTTGATGCTGGTTCAGCCAGTCTATTTGTGAAACTGATAGCTCATCTTGGTTGAAAACAAAATCAATATTAAGACTTTTAATATAATCCATTAATTCTTCTAGTGTATATTTGTGTTCAGCTAGTGAGCTTAGTTGAATGACATAAGGCACTGTATCTATATCGTAGAGATGCATAAGCGTATGCTCATCTAAAATTGAGATAGCTTCTTTTGAGACACCTAGCTCAGCCATACGAGAATAGACACCCGCTATTGCTCTGGGCCTTGAGTCAAAGATGCTTTTATCAAGTAAGTCCTCTGTTAAAGGAGTTATAGTTGATTCTTGCCATAGATAGATATTAAAGCCTGCCTGCAACAACTGCCTTAATTGCTCCTTTGTGGAGTCATTCAATGCCCAGTCACAAAGCAGAAGCGTTTTTTTTGTGCTAACTTTCTCGCTAGAGCCTTTTCTCCAATAATCACTGTGCCCCTGGATTAAGCGGCCTGTGTCCAGATCTCCTGGTGGCTCTGTGTCGTATTGGTCGCTATCAACGCGTTTTTTATAAAATAACCAATCACCAAAATGTAAAGTATTCTTTGTCAAACTAGTCCCTTAAGGTGGCCGTGCATTTGATTTTTATTTTAGCATAGTGATTGATTTTTGTGCTTATGAGGGTTGTTTTTTTTCTATTGGTGCTCTGTTGATGTAAATTTAATATCTTAATCAATGGGTTATATGCTTTTTCTAGCGGCACCTAAAATCAGTAGGGTGCAAGCGATATTAAGAGCAGTCAAGGATGATGTGATAGTAATTGACGTAAAAATACTAAGGCGCGATCATGATGGTTAAAAGAACAAATCCCCCCCCTTACAAATGCTCTAGTCTAATGACATTGGACATTTTGAGCTATGAAAGGACAGGCGCATAAAGCAGATGGATCGAATTAACTATATAAGCCTTTGTCGTGAGTCTATCATCACCATTGATGCGATAGTAGCTGGTGGTAACGCCTAACAGGGCAGGGCAAGATCATCTAAATATTAAGCAAAGGATCGACAGTTTCAGATAAATATGATCAAATTGCTTTTATTTTTGGTTATAAAAGTGATGGAAGCAAACCTATTAGAGCATTTTTCAGAGTTGCCCGATCCCCTAGTTGAGCGCACAAAGCTTTACCCGCTCAATGAAATAATATTATTAATCATAAGCGCGACTGTATCGGGCTTTGAGAGATGGAAGCAAAAAAAGATTTTGGTGAAATAAAGCTTGCTTGGCTTCGAAAGTTTCTACCATTTTCGAATGGCATACCAGTGGATGACACAATTGCTAGAGTAATGCGCAAACTAGATACAAAGGCTTTTCAATCATGCTTTGTTTCATGGATGAAATCAGTTACAGAGTTGACAAATGGTGATGTGATATCGATAGATGGCAAGACCTTACGCCGTAGCCATGATAATGACTCAGGGAAATCAGCAATACATATGGTAAGAGCATAGGCTCATCAAAATAGACTGGTTTTAGGCCAAGAAAAAGTAAAGGATAAAAGTAATGAAATTACAGCAATACCTAAACTTTTAGAGCGGTTAGACATTGCAGGCAGTATTGTGACTATAGATGCCATGGGATGTCAGCGAGAAATAGCTAAAAAAATTGTTGAGAAGCACGCTGACTATGTTTTTAGCCTGAAAGGTAACCAAGGTG
>JAUICE010000111.1 GCA_030428185.1 Gammaproteobacteria bacterium | reverse complement strand
CCCCCACTAATCGTATTATTGAAAGAGACTCCTTTAATCATAAAGGTGGTGTTTAACTGCTCCTCGCATCGTTTAATTGCTTTTTCTAAATTATCTTGTGATCTAAAAGATTCGAAAATAAGCACAAATTCATCACCACCAATCCTGCCACAATACTCTGAATCTCTAGTCACATCTCTTAACAGTTTTGAAAACTTAACCAGCAATTCATCGCCATAATCATGCCCATAAGTATCATTGATTGATTTAAACTCATTAATATCTATGTATAAGCAAGCACATGCTTGGGTATTTCTTTTAGCTCTCAGAATTGCTTCATCTAAACGCTCAATCACTTTTTTTCTGTTTGGCAAGCCTGTTAAGCTATCGTAAGATGCGAGCTTATCTAACATCTTAGTTTTTGCCATAAACGCTCTTGCTAATAAGCCTACCTCATCATTCAAGTGGACAGGCAGCTTTAACTTCTTGTTTGTTGTTGATATGGTTGCATTAATAGCCTTTGCCATAGTCGATAAATTATTCATGATTAATTTATTGAATTGATAAATTAAAAATATGGCGATAAGGCTTATTATCATCAACCACAGCGTAACACCTTGAATAAAACTATCGTTCATAAAAGATAGTTTCGATGTGGGAACCACTAAGGACAGTTTAAACACCAAATTATTTTTTAATACATCCGCATAAATATTTCTAGAAAAAATAATGCTATTTTTAATATCACCCACTGATTTTGTGTTTTTTGTGTCCTGAGTAAAAACAACGTTGTTTTTCTCTGGGTAATAGATAAGTATCCCTCCGTGTTTACCAGATAGTATCGTTTTATATTGTACTTGATTTTGCTGTAGCACCATCGACATATAGTGCTCAATATTGACATTAATTGCGATAAGGCCAAAAAGCTGTTGCTTATTATCATAAATAGGCGTTAAGGTTCGAATGGTTGGCTCTAATGGATAGGTTAACCGCCCATGGTCTTTATTGTAATTTATCTTTGAAAAATACACACTACCCTGTCCTAGCTGTATCGTCTCTTTAAAATAAGGTCTGTGGGCTTTTTTTTGTAATGACATGGTATCTGTTATAAAAATCTCATCCCTAGCACGATTGACCCTAACAATTTCCTTGCCACCATCGCTGATACCAATAAAACGGATTTGAGTATAGTAAGGATTCACCTTAAGCATAGAGACAAAGATACTGCTTAACCTTTTTTCCCACTGTAAGCGTGTCGAGTTTTCTATAACATCCCGACCTTTACTGACTGTAGAACGGATAATACCTTGAATCGGTGGGGTTTTTGCTAATAGTCTGACATCATTTGAAATTTTAAAAATTGCACTGCTAATATCGTTTGCAATAAGAGTCACTTCATTGTTTATGTTTTTTTTTGTTGTCGCCATATAGAAATGATAACTATAATTGTAGACAACAAACATGATGCCCATCATGCTAGCTAACATAACAAGAGACGAGAACATCGTTGTTTTGTACTTTAAGCTTGTAAGCATGACGTATAATTTATATGGTCAGTGATATTATTCTAGTACAAAAAAATACTAAATTGTCTAATTTCTTCTATAATAGATAGTATCTTCTTCCGTCTTTAATCTATCTCTTAAAGATCTTAGGCGCAATATAATGAACGGTAATACGGTAAAACTAACCCTTAGTTTAGCACCCCTGGTGTTAGCCCTAGCCCTTGCGATGGATGTCTATGTGCCAGCCATTCCGAGCATGTCACAAATTTTTCACGCCTCAGATAACATCATGTTATTGACTTTAAGTGTGTTTATGATGACATCAGGCTTGATGCAGCTTGTGGTTGGCCCCCTAGCAGATAGCTATGGGAGACGACCTACCGCATTCTACTCCATACACGTTTTTTCCTTAGGCTGTATATTATGCGCCCTATCGATTAGCCCTAGCATGCTTATCGTCTCCCGTATTATCCAGGCAATTGGCGCATCAAGCATGCTGGTCATTGGTTTTGCTATAGTTAGAGATTGCTTTAGTGGCCGAAAAAGTGCTGCAGTTTATAGTTATTTAAATGGAATCATTTCATTTTCTCCCATGTTTGCACCATTTATTGGCAGTTACTTAGATCTTACATTTGGTTGGCAGGCCACTTTTTTATCACTATTAACGCTTTCACTGTTGGCTTATGGTTCACTTTCTTTTTCACTCAAAGAAACTCTACCTGCTGAAAAGCGAACAAACTTACACTTTCGACAATCACTCATTACCTATAAAAACATTTTTACTAATAAAACCTTTGCAATCTATAACCTTGCAACATGCTTTGGACTATCCTATCTGTATTTGTTTTGTGCGCTATCACCGTATTTAATTATTCGTGATCTAAATATTCCTGAGGCTCATTACGGACTTTACTTTTGCTTTATGGGTATTTCTTTTTTTATAGGTAGTAGCACGTTTCTTTAAGAGGCCAATTTTTTCAAGTGCAGAAATTTCCCTTCTGATATCGCTTGCTCGTATTTGAGTGCGGTCAGATACTTCAGCGGCAGAAAATATTTGTTCTGGATTAAACAGAAAAAG
>JAUICE010000057.1 GCA_030428185.1 Gammaproteobacteria bacterium | reverse complement strand
TTATAAGTGGTTAAACGCAGCCATCTATTCAATACTTGGATTTTTCATAGGTCAGTGGGTTTTGGTTATACCCAAAATCAGTTTGAATAATTTTGGGCACAAAAAAATCGGTAAAAGTTTTGTAAAATTTTCCGCAGGCAGTACATTGCTATCAAAGATAAATCCAGACTCTATATCTGAGTATTTAACCAACAAAAAAAATAGTGTGCAAAAGCATTCTTTAAACCTATCTACTCTTGAATTTTTGCTTTAGACGACTTAAAGGCACAAACGCGCTCTTTTATCTTATCAATATAAGCAGTAAATTTATCCTTATGAGGGGTATCAACTGCTTCAACCAGTGATTCAATTCCATGAATAATCATTGTTTTTTTATCAGGCTGATTGCCATTAAAGTATTCATTATAGTGTTCCACCTCTTCCTCAAGACAGTAAAAGTGAATATCTTGCTCTGGATACTTATTACGAAACAAGTCAGCTCCAACGATATCGTGCCCCTTATACTGGCAACTTGCTTGTGGTCCCACCCGAAGTATATGGATTCCTGGCATAGCAATTTTTATTTAAACCATCAATAGCTGCGCTTTATTTTGGTACGTGGTTGTTTTATTGCGCTTAGGCCGTTTGTTTGCCATTTATTATTTGAATAATTCAATAGGGTATGCGTTATATATAAGATACCTATTTATTACTTTTTGTAATTAATCTTAACTTAATATTTACCATGTATACTTTATGAGGTGAATTCAATCAGGGGTTGATAGATGTATAAATTTCAGTTTTTACTTTCAAAGGACGCCTTAGAAAAAGCTAAAGCATATAAGGAAAAATTAAAAAATGGGCAAGCTACCCCCGGTAAGTATTTTTATTCAGTACTCAAAGAAGCATTTCCACAACTAGAAGAAAACTCTGCTGATGAGCAGTTAAAAAACGTTATTCAAGAACTATCTGAAGAGTCGTTTATACGCTACTTAGTTGCATCAAAACAATTATCTTCATATAAGCCAACGGTCGATAGGCCTCATTTGTGTACATTTTGGACATCTGATGAAACAAGTATTTTAAGTGATATCACCATGATGATGGATGTTAATTTTTATAATGATGGTGGCTCTGGATCTAGCTTCAAACATTATAAAAAACCTGTAAAAGGTATATTATGCCATATCCCTGGTCTAACAATCTGCCCTAGCGTGAACTATGCGTCTTCGCGAGGAACATATAACATTACACACCCCAAATACAATCAATATTTTCCTGATAGAGAAGAAGTAATTATCAATAATAATATTGATCAAGACAAACTAACTGCATTATATGAGCGACGTTTACTACCTCATCTTTTGGCTCTAAATAGCAAAGCCGAACAAGCTAATAAGAAGGTAGTGATCACAATTCCTTCTCTAGACAATATACAATCAACTGGGAAGCTTGATAAAAAAGAAGTCAACCAGAAAATCGGCGAGGCAATTAAACATATATTGTCTCAACATCATAAACATCTAAAACATATCGATAAGGTTTTATACGATGGAGATACTTCTGAAGAAACTCAAATCGGACACATCACATTGATAAACAAAGTGGATAAACCACTGGCATATCCAGAAGGTACAAATGAAGATAGTCATATACTAGCCTCGGTCGCTCATTGGGATCCTTTTTTATGGCCTGGAAATCATGAAGCTATGTACAATCATAGAGGCACAGACTCAAACTCAATAGCCAGCGACAGTGCTATTAAAGCATTAAGCTCAAACAGTATGGAACTACTAACAGGCACAAAAGGTAATTATAGTAAAAAACATGCTCAATTTATTCCAAAAAGTGAGATGAACAGCAACCATTTGGATGAACATTGGATACAGAGAATTCCACATGACATGATGTTAGTCGATCCAAGTCGTTGTGAAATTCATACTTATGATAAAGATGGCACCAAGCATGTTCTGTCTGACGGAGCCATGGACGTGAGACTGTCAATAAGAAAAAAAGATGCTATTCAAAATCTTTATAACTTGCAAATAGGTTGTAATTATCTAGTAGGTCATACTCGTGTATCAGAAAAAAAGCAAAGTAAATACATAAAATATCAGAAACTTAGTACTATACATCAAGAGATAGAAGATATTTTTAACGAACATAATAAAAAATCCCCAGAAGACTTTTCTGAAGTTGTGGTAAAAACTGAGGTTTTAAGTAAAATTGAAGAGCTTTTAAAAGTAGCGGGGACGCCTCGAAAAACCTTCCTCAGCTTTTTCCAGGCAAAACAAGGTGAGACTGCATCAATTAAACTCTTTGCCAAACTGATGCACTTTAATAAAGAGCTCCATAGTCCATTACTAAAACTATTAGACATAAATATCGATGCTGACGTTAACGACATAGAAATGAAACTTAAAGACATTTCAATAAATGGTATCCCCGAACGACTGAAACAAAATTTGGCAACCGTAACTATAAGCACTTAATCAATGGTTAGCGCTATTTATAAAAATAGTGCTCAACTGACTATTAGTCAATATCATCTATTAGTTGCTTAAAAAAACACATTGTAATTGCTTTTATAGAACTTAAATATATACCCCTATCCTTTCGTAATGTACGTTTTTGAGCGTTGCCAAATCCTCAATCTTTGGTATTTTTCTCAATCGGAATGGAATAGCCATTCCTCTATCAAAAAATCCAAACCTTAATCATTTGACTGCGCTCAACGCTAGAGGTAATGAATGATTTAATTTGGACTTTTTATAACGTTAGACAAAAAGATTTACTTGTGGATAGAGAGATTAAATTTGAGTAATAACAAAGTCTATTACGATAATTTAATCTCTTTAGGTCACAGTAAATATTGAAGTCTAAAAACCTGCCTTACGGAAGGATAGGGGTATATACAATAAAAAACCGTGCAAACAGGCTAATGTGAAATCAAAATCATAAAGACAACATCACAATGCTTTTTGTTATGCTCAACAGTTTTTTCTACTCGATAAGAAAATCGACCCGGATAATCTAAACTCACTTCCGTGGAACTGACTTTAAGTCCACCTCCTAAAAGTCGATAATGATAATCTAAGCCATTGACAAAAATTGGTGAGCGTTGATAGCCTTTTAAAGAATACGATTGCCCTAATACCTCGTATCGAAAAGCAACGCCTTTGTCATTGTATAACTGTGAGCAAATATTTGCATGAGATACCATGCTTACCAGCGAAACAAACACTACCATCAATAAACGAACCATTGGACTTCCTTAAATATACTCTCTGGAGATAAAAAATGATTATTCTAACCGGCGCGCCCGGCAGTGGCAAAACATCTTTAATTAACACGCTCAAAGAGCGAGGTTATCAGACTGTTTCTGAAGCAGCAACACAACTTATTATTGAAAAACAACAATCAGGTATAAAAAAACCTTGGGAACAATCAGGCTTTATTGATGAACTGATATCAATACAACTCAAAGCAGTAGACTCATATGAAAGTGAGTCATTGGTGTTTTTTGATAGATCAATCATTTGCACATACGCACTTGCTCAGTACCTAGGGCGGGATATACCTAAAAAACTTTTAATCGCTATCAACAAGTTACCTAAGGACGCTACTGTTTTTCATATTGAATCTCTTGATATTATTGAGCAAACGAGTGCTAGAACCTTATCGTTAAGTGAAGCAAAAGCATTTGGCAAGCTCCACTTAGAGGTATATAAACACTTCGGTTATCAACCAATCCAAATACCTAAAGATACAATTGAAGCGAGAATCAACCTGTTACTAAAAGTGCTATGACTCATATGATGATACAAGCATTTGCGGTGACCAATAATACACCATGATAAAAAGTTTAACTTATTATTTACATCAGCACGTCAAAAAATATTACTTCTAATGGAGTTAGAAGAGCTTAGACATACCCTAGAGAAAAGAAACTTATGGACAGCGACTGATATCCTACCCAAGTCCACGCTTCTCATTAAAAAGCTAAAAAAAGAATATAGGTAATATCAAGTCAAAGATTGTATCGAGCAAGAAAAAAATCCAAACATACCTAGTTAGGCAAAAAAGCTATCAATGATCTGTTGTTGACTTGCTTTCTTCGCAAGCATTTCCACACTCAGTTTGTCATGATCGCTTTTAGTGATATCAGCACCGTGCTTTAATAATAATTGGCAGGCCTCTAAATTTCCTTTAATGGCGGCATACATCAGTGGTGTTCGGCCTAGATTATCCTTTGTATCAATATCCTTAGTATGCTTTAAACAAAGACTAAAAAGCGCCTTATCATAACGCTTTGCTATATGATGTAATGCAATTTGCCTATGCCTATCTTCTTGCTGACACACGCCTTTTTGCACCAGTAATAATTTAACCGCTTCGATACCACCATTTAAAAGTGCGGTATGTATTGGATAATTAACATGATTGTTAGAAACATTGATTAATTGTGGCGATTTATCAATGATAAGCTTAACAATAGAGGTCAAATCATGCAGACAGGCCATATGCAATAAACTATCATTGCTACTGTCTAAGACTTCAAGCGTATTTGGCGCATGATTAAATAATGCATTAAAAATCTCAATTTTTCTATCAACCAGTGAGAGCTGATGTAACATCGGAATAAATAACGCGCAGTGAATAGGTAATTGTCCATTTCGATTTGGTTTGGAAGCATTGGCGCCGAGTGCAATTAGATTGTCAACCGTATGAACATGCCCAGAGCTTGCAGCCAAATGAAGTGGTGTCATATGATGTGTGTTTTCTTTATTGATATAAGACTTAATTGCAAAATTATTTGCAAAAAATCTATCTAAACCTTTCATCGCAGCCAAACAAAAAATATTCTTCTCTTCAAATGGAGCACTGAAAAAGCCCTCTGGCTGCTTAGTCTCTGGCAACCATTCATTAACCACCCATTTAGCATATGAAAGATACTGCGCATAACTCTCTAAATCGCCTGCTGCTACAATATCTTGCGATAAATATTTTGCTATCCATGCTTTAAGTTTTGAGATACCTTGAGTGCGATTAGAAAAAACCTCAAGGTCCTTATTTAATTGTTCTTGATTCATTATTGTAACCTTGTTGTATATTTATCATGTTCCGCATACGTAGATTGAAATTCATCGTCTACAGTATCAGATATTGAAGGATAGTTATTCTATTCTGATTGAAAAAAAACACCTAAGTTTCAATCTTTGATAAAGCTCAAAACTCGCATTTCTAAATAGATTGGGTATATTATGACGTTGGACAAAGATATTTATCTGTGGATAGAGAGGTTAATCTCTTTAGGCCACAATAAATGTTAAAGTCTAAAAACATGCATTATAAGGAGTTCATGAATGAGTCGAGCTCAAGATAAGATTATCCTGATTACAGGTGGCGCCAGAGGTATTGGCTTTAGCACCGCTAAATTGTTTAAAGAGCACGGTGCAACGGTCATCATTACCGATATTCTTGAAAATGAAGGA
Organism: Gammaproteobacteria bacterium; assembly: GCA_030428185.1. GTDB lineage: Bacteria > Pseudomonadota > Gammaproteobacteria > Legionellales > Legionellaceae > JAUICE01. Next base: position 8,139 of record JAUICE010000057.1, on the reverse strand, counting down.
CGGGCTGCGGCACTTGATATTGATGCAATATTCTATCCTCTTGATGTTGCCGATGAACAACAGTGGATAAAGCTAGCCCAGTTATTAAAAAAAGAATTTGGCCGTATCGATATCTTATTTAATAATGCTGGCATTACAGGTCTCGATACAGATATTGGCCCTCAAGATCCTGAGCACTGCACACTCTCTGCCTGGCACCACGTACACCAAGTCAATATTGATGGTGTCTTTTTAGGTTGTAAATATGCGATAGCCTTGATGAAAAAAAATGGTGGCTCAATTATCAATATGTCCTCACGCTCAGGTATCGTCGGCATACCGACTGCCTGCGCATATGCTTCAAGTAAAGCGGCTGTCAGAAACCATACAAAGTCGGTAGCTCTTTATTGCGCCACAAAGGGGTATCATATTCGCTGCAACTCCTTACATCCAGGAGCCATCATGACACCCATATGGAAGAGTATGCTTGGGGACAATGAGCAAGAAAGAATTGAGGGTAAAAAAAATATTGAAGCAGGCATCCCTTTAGGGCATATGGGAGAGCCTCTAGATGTTGCTTATGCTGTTTTATATTTAGGAACAGATGAATCTAAATATATCACGGGCACAGAGCTCACCATCGATGGTGGTATATTGGCTGGATGTGCCGCATCTCCTGGTAAATAATGGCGGAGAGAGAGGGATTCGAACCCTCGATACGTTGCCGTATACACACTTTCCAGGCGTGCGCCTTCGACCACTCGGCCATCTCTCCACAGAGGGCAAAAGACTAGCCGATAGTGACCGAAAACGCAAGCATTACCAGGGAATGGTACCGCCATCAAACCGCCTAAGGACCTCGGCATGAGAAGATTGTCCATGCTTTTCTAATTGCTCTAGCATACCTGAAACACTTTCAGTAGCATCTACAAGACCATTTTCTCCGCCCATATCTGTACGAACCCAACCAGGATGTATCAACATCACATGCACACCCTGCTCTTTCACATCAATAGCAAAGCTTTTCATCACAGCGTTTGCTGCCGCTTTGCTCGCTCGATAAGCATACGATTTGCCTTGCTCATTATCACTAATACTGCCCATTCGTGAACTAACCACTAATATCTGTTTATCCGTTCCCAAAGAAAGATTAGCTAAAAACGCTTCTGAAACCTTAACTACGCCTAGACAGTTCGTTTCAAAGACATGCAAAAAATTATTTTTCTCGATATGACCAATAGTCACTCCTTTTTGACCACTACTCCCTGCATTATTAACTAATAAATCAATAGGCTCATCTTCAAGTTTCTTAGACAAGGCCTCGATACTTTTAAAATCACAAACATTTAACGTTTCAAGAATAATATGCTCATTCATCGCTGCTAGTTGTGAAAGCGCATCTGCTTTTTTTATATCTCTTGCGCAAGCAAACACACGATAGCCGTTATTTGCTAGTTGCCTAGTAAACTCTAAACCAAGCCCTCGATTGGCCCCTGTTACCAATGCATTTTTCATCTGACTAACTTCCTATACTTTTTTCTGTCATGCTCTAAATTAATCGATACGTGGCAAGTTGACAACAGGTGATTGCAATAATGATAAAACACGCTAACATGTTGTAAGATTTGATAGGGAATGGAAAAAATGACAATAAAAAAAACGCTGACTATCATAGGATTGTTTTATGGCACAAGTGCTATTGCTGCTACAGCAATGAACGGCCTTTATTTTGAAGCCTTTGGTGGGTATACGCATCAACCTGACAATGTGAATGCGTCATTAACAACGAACACTCGCTATCATTCTGGCTTTAATGCAGGTGGAAGTGTTGGTTATAAAAGCGGTCCTTTTTCTTATAGCTTACAAGGCGCTTATCTACACTCAAGTATTAGAAAGTTCGATTACAACGCTATCAGGCAAACCAGTGTGAGTGGCGATAGTAATGCAACTAGCTTATTATTTAACGGATATTATCTGTTTGAAGATATGAATCCAAGCTTAGTTCCATTTGTTGGTATGGGCCTTGGATATACATACCGTAATACGCATATCACCAGCACCCAGCCACAAAGTAGTGAGTTTAAAAATGCAAAGTATTTATTTTCTTATAACGGTAGTGCGGGTATTACTTACAATTATGATGAAAAAATGGCAGTTGGGGTCTATTACCAATATCTAAGAACCGAAAAAGATGAACGATTCGGCAAAGCCTTGCAAGCACATATGGCTAATTTATCACTTATCTACCGCTGTGACACTTAAGGAGCATGCTCTAATGAAATCAAAAATATCGCTACTACTTAGTAGCTTATTCGCTTTAAATGCACACGCGGTTATTCCTGTTGAAGGATTATATTATAATTTTTCTATTGGAGGTTATTATCAGCCGAAACTGAAACAAATTGCTTTACCGGCTGTTTCTGGCGTGACTGATGCTGCATCAACACCAGATTTAACCAATAATTTTGGTGGGCAAGGCGCCTTTGGATTCGGTTATCGTTTTTACAAAAGATACCGTATTGAAACTCAAATTTTTGGTAATGGCTTTAATCCCAAGGCACTGATATTAAATGGAAGCAAAATAGCACCTACAACCGATACAAAACTGAAAGGCACAATGTACAATATTGGTGGGTTGATTAATGCTTATGTCGACTTCTTTCCAAGTGCTCGTCAAGATGGTAGTGCTTACTCTCCTTATTTTGGTCTTGGTTTTGGTATCGCTTATGCGCATACTGAATTACTATTCAACTCCTCTTCATCCACCACCACTACAAATAGTGGAAATAAAAGCGTTAAGGTAGCTCAAGGAATTGTTGGTATCAGTTACTGGGCCGATGATTTCACAACCGTAGCTCTAGAGTACCGCCTACAAGATTATGGAAAGCTTACGGCATTGAACGCAAGCCCTAGAAGCCATAGCATTAATATAACCGCCAATTTTGCCGCAGGTTGAACGCAAAAATCACTCTCATGCGATTTCCCTGATGCACCTTGTTAGTAATGCAATAACTCGCGCCACAAAGCAAGAAACAACACCATAACGATGGGGCCTAGAAAAAGGCCCATCACACCAAATACTTGCACGCCACCTAATAAACCAAACAAAACCATTAGAAAATGAAGCCGTGTATTACCACCTATCACCAGCGGCTTAATAAAATGATCAGCGATAAACATCACGATTGTTCCCACCAACAAAACCAAAAATGCACTAATGAGTGCGCCCATTGATGCAAAAATCAAAGCCACAGCAATAAATACCACCGGTACAATAAAGGGAACCATAGCTGCAAAAGCTGTAGCAAAACCAGCTATCGTTGGCGCAGGAAATCCTAATGCAAAATATACAGCCCCCATTAAAATTCCGACACCAATACCAACCAAAACCGTGCCATTTAAAGTAGAGCGCAGTAGTTGAGGCAACTGAATCGCAAATTCCCTCCAACGATCACCTAAACAACGCTCACCTACTTTATCAATTTGATGAGCAATTTCATGACCATCACGGTAAAAGAAAAATAAGCATAATAAAGTAAAACCAAACTGTATCGACCGATGCACAACTGACTTACCGAGTTTTTGTAAATAATAACTAGTAGACGTCAGCGATAAGTGTAAATGTTTAGTCATATCACTTAGACCATTTTGGCTTTCCAGCAGTTTTTGCCAAAAATTAGCAATATGTGGCCCTATCCAAGGAAGCGCTGTCACCGTTTGCGGTAAGCTTCCGCCATGCTGATGCAAAGTTATCAGCTTATCAATAAATACCTGAGTCTCTCTTAATAAGATAGAGACCACCCAAACCATGGGCATAAATATGACCAGGGTCACGATTAGCGTAAATAAAAAAGCGCTGGCATTTCGTCTTGGTAGCATATGCCTATAAAACCAACGGGAGGCAGGGAAAGTAATAATCGTGATGATAGCAGCCCAAAGCATCGAAGGAATAAAACTGTGTACAACATAAATACTCGCCCCCACAATTAAAGCTGTGCTTATCATGCCCAGCAGATCTTTATGATGCTCTGTCATCATCGCCTCTTACAGGTTATATAAAAAATAAAATAATATGGAGACACGCCCACGCATAAATGGCCGCTCCGATATCATCAAGCATGATACCTAAACCACCCTTAATATGCTCATCGCAATAATTGACTGGTGGCGGCTTCAAAATATCGAATATACGAAACAACACAAAACCTAAAACAATAGACAATAAAGTTAGCTTGACTAAAAACATTGTCAGAATGTATCCAACCACCTCATCCCAAACAATACCTTGATGATCATGTACTCCGATATCTTTTGATACTCTATCAGATACCCATACACCGAGTACAAAAAGCAGCACTGTAAGCAATAAATACAGTACCCAGTGTACTTGACTAAACAGATATACAAAAGGAATACCCGCGAGTGTTCCCCACGTACCTGGAGCTATGGGCAAGGTACCTAAACCAAATCCAAATGCGATAAAATAATCACCACGCTGCCAAACTTTTTTATTGATATCCACACACGCTCCAAATGATGTTCTAAAGATACTCAGAAGTGCTGAAAACCCTCTATTGTAATATCCATTACTGAATCTTCAGCATTCAAAACCGTAATATCAGGGGTTGAGCTAACAACACCAATACAATAACAATCAAGACCTGCTTTAGCCATTTTTTTTTCTAAGAGATCTTTGTCTTTTCTAGCTACCGTAAAACAAAGCTCGTACTCCTCTCCTGAACTTAAGGCAAAATGTCTTGCTTGTTCTCTACCAACTTCTGCCTCAAGCCAGGATGATATAGGAAGCGTATTAAAATAAATATGCGCCCCCAAAGCATGCTCCTTTAAAATATGAGTCAAATCTTGAAGTAAACCATCTGATACATCAATGACTGAAGTGGCAAGTTGATGTAGCTTTATTGCATGCTCTAGTCGTGGCTCAGGATAGAACAATTTTTTAAACTCTATAGCTTTTGCTTGTATATTATCAAGTTGTGTTAAGGCATAAGCACAATCACCCAATGGACCTGTAACATAAATCAAGTCGCCCGCTGAGGCCTCACTACGCAATAACGGTTTGTTATTTATTTTCCCGATAATGGTCATTGAAATAGACAGTGGCCCTTTGGTCGTATCACCACCTATCAATGCAATCTGATAACGCTCTAGTTGATTTTTGAGGCCTTTTTTAAACAAATCCAGCCAACACGTATTAACTTCGGGTAGGGTTAGGTTTAATAGAATGGCAAAAGGTGTAGCACCGATGGCTGCCATATCACTCATATTTGCCGTCAGTGCTCGATGAGCAATAGCATCAGCAGGCCAGTTCGCTCTAAAATGTGTATCCAAAACTAACGTATCTGTTGATACTGCAAGCTTCTCTATTGACGATACATCAAGAATAGCAGCATCATCACCTATACCGAGCTCAACATAAGACTGTTTTGACGAAAGGTCAGAGAAGTAATGCCGTATCAGCGAAAACTCATTCATATGTCATGACTTATTCACACGAAACTAATATTTTTCATGCGGTCTTAACTGCTTAGCCGTTTTATCTAACACACCATTCACGAATTTATATCCATCAGTAGCCCCAAACGTTCTCGCTAAACCCACTGCTTCTTTTAAAATAATTGGATAAGGAATTTCAAGCCTATGCATCAACTCATAGGTAGCTATTCGTAGTACACAAAGCTCAATAGGATTTAAGTCTTTTATCGTTCTATCAAGAAATGGAGCAAAACTCTCGTCAATACTATTTACATTCTTGGGTATGTCATACAAAAGCGTATTAAAATACTCAGCATCAACTTTTTCCATATTATGATGCACTGCATACTCTTCATATATTTGACTTAACGGCGAACCGGATAGCGTCCACTGATACAGGGCTTGTAACAGGAGACTGCGCGCTTTTTTACGCATTGATAATTTTATGGGTTTATCCATGACTCTTTTTAACTCTCTTTTGCTAGTTGATTTGACTTCAATACATCGACTGCTTTTGCAAAATCACTCACATCTTCAAAGCACTTATACACAGAAGCAAAACGAACATAGGCAACGTGATCTAACTCTTTTAAGTGTGTCATCACACACTCCCCTAGCCATTTGGAGGATACTTCCCTTTCACCTGTGGCGCGCAAAGCTGCTTTAACATTAAAGACAAGCTTTTCAATCGCCTCAATACTCACTGGCCTTTTTTCCAAGGCTCTTCTCAACCCCTGACGCAGTTTGTCTTCATCAAATGGTTTTCTCCGGCCATCACGTTTAATAATGGCTGGTAATACAAGTTCCGCACTTTCATAAGTGGTAAATCGTTCTTGGCAAGAAAGGCATTGACGTCTTCTTTTTATCTGCTGGCCATCACTCACTAAGCGTGAGTCAACTACTTTAGTATCCATTTGATGACAAAAAGGACAATGCATAATCGTTCACTCTCACTTATAAACTGGAAAATCCTGACACAAATCCAAAACCTTTTGTTTAACCGCCTCAATCATTGCAGAATCATTAGCATTATCTAACACATCTGCTATCCACTCAGAAACAAGACTAATCTCTGCTTCTTTAAAGCCACGTGTGGTAACAGCTGGTGTCCCTAATCGTAAACCGCTGGTCACAAAAGGCGAGCGTGTTTCATTGGGTACTGTGTTTTTATTAACTGTGATATTTGCAAGACCCAGCGCCGCCTCTGCCTCTTTACCCGTTAATTCTTGACCTAAAAAACTTACCTGCAGCAAGTGAGTATCCGTGCCACCGCTAACGATCTGATAACCGCGACTTAATAATGTTTCACTCATTAACGCTGCATTTTTTATGACCTGACGCTGATAATCTTTAAACGAATCACAAAGTGCTTCTTTAAATGCAACCGCTTTTGCTGCAATAACATGCATCAAAGGTCCACCTTGGCAACCAGGAAAAACAGCAGAATTTAATTTTTTAAACAACGCCTCATCTCGGTTGGCTAGAATCATCCCTCCTCTAGGACCGCGTAATGTTTTATGAGTCGTGGTTGTTACAACATCAGCAAACGGTAGTGGTGAGGGATAAAGTTTTGCTGCGACTAATCCCGAAACATGAGCCATATCAACCATTAAATATGCACCAACACTATCAGCTATTTCTCTAAATTTTTGCCAATCAATGATCCGTGAGTAAGCAGATATTCCAGCAATAATCAACTTGGGTTTGAAGCTTTTTGCCTTTTCTAAAACAGCATCATAATCAATTAAGTGTGTCTTACTGTCCACACCATAATGCTCAAACTGATAGGTTTTTCCTGAAAAATTAACTTTAGAGCCATGAGTTAAGTGGCCACCTTCTGATAAAGACATTCCTAAAACTTTATCACCAGGGTTTAGTAGTGCTAAATATACAGCTTGATTTGCTTGTGAGCCAGAATGTGGTTGAACATTGGCATAAGCACACTCAAATAAGGACTTTGCCCGCTCAATGGCAATTTTTTCTGCCATATCCACATATTCACAACCTCCGTAGTAACGCTTTTCCGGATAACCTTCCGCATATTTATTGGTTAAAACAGAGCCTTGAGCAGCCATCACATGCTGGCTTGTGTAATTTTCTGACGCAATGAGTTCTAAATGTTCTTCTTGACGCTCGGCCTCTAAAGACATCGCTTGCCATAAAGCATTATCGAATACAGAAAGAGCATTAGAAGCTGTGATACTCATTTAAAGAAGTCCTTAGTTAAAAGCGTGGATTACCATTATACCTAAGATACCTCCGTTTAAAAATAGGCAGAGTTTTCCAATATAAAATGAGTCTAAAGAGCGCGTCTGATTCCAGAGTCCGTTTATATTAGGCCAGAGCAATGGCTTCAAATTAGCTACGCGTTACACTGGAAAATTAACTAGCAAAAGACATAGCTCATTTTAAATGCACGCTAATCATATTTAAACCTAAAAACTTAAGATTTTCTTTACTAGAATTTGTTGCAGAAGCCCCCGAATTTCCTCATACCCCCTATTACCGAACAAGGAAAGGGAGGATGATTGGTTTTTACAGTAAAGTAAGATCACATAAACATAATTAGGGGGGCACCAAACCAAGCTGAAGTTGCTTGTTTGAACGTCACCCCTAACGAGCTAGCCATGATAATTACTATAAAACAAAATCAAAATTATCCTCTTC
>JAUICE010000056.1 GCA_030428185.1 Gammaproteobacteria bacterium | reverse complement strand
TATTGTTATTATCCTTTACCTGACAAGCCATGGTTTTTCTCCTTTTGTTTTATCGAATTAAAAGGATAAACTTTGGCTTGTCTCTCAGCAACCTGAGAATAATTTACAGAAGAGAAGTTACACTAACCGCTTAAAATGCACCAACCATTCTTAACAGTGCTATATATAAAAAAGATTCTAAAGTTTTTACCTATTAAACCATTAGCTACTGTTGTTGCTTTGAACAGTTATCCAGAATTGAGGTTACCTACATAATTCTGAACGAATTGTACTTAGTGGTGAGCATTTGCCTAAATAATCTCAATAAATGACCTTTACAAACAAAGAGTTTGTTATTATATTGGCCTGTTATGAATTAATGAGACGATGAGGTGAAGTATGGGGCGTCTAAAAAAAGCTAAAAAGAGTAATAACAACTCAAAACAAAGTACTGGACAAAAAAAATCTTCTACTGCCGAAGCGCAAGATAATTCTGTACCATCTACGCAGCCTCACGTACCACATAAAACTGCAAAAGAAGTGCGTAAAAACTTTATAACCGCTTGTAAAGAGGAAAATGCTACCGAAATTTATGCGCTTATTGAGCAATATCCAGAGAAAATTTTTCTGCCTGTCAGTCTCAATCGAAATTATGAAGTTAAATCAGAACTATTCGGTGAAGTGTATCAGATTCACTCATGCTCAATTGGAAACCTAATTATCGATCGTTTCAGAGCTAACAATGATATTCTAAGAAAAATATATGACATTGTCCTAGCTAAAGATCTTCAGAAAGAGGAAAGGCATCATGTTATCTACAGTAATGCTGCTAGAGATTTACACTATGAATTCCCCACGGCAGGTCAGATAATACTAGTACATAAAGATTTAGACCTTCTTAACGAAGTCAAATTTCATACCCAAATCCCAGCAGCATGCAGTTGCGAGAGCTACAGGCATCATACACATCGCCTTAAAATTGAGCTCAGTCTCTTGCTAATACAGTATATACAGAATGGCGCTACTTGTTTAATAGAAAAAATTAAGCAAATTGTGTCTTCGTCTAATCGTATACATTTGACTCATACTGATGGCGGTTATTTAAGTACCATAGATGACTTAGCTATTGATGACTATTTGAAGATGTCAGACACCCAAGTCTCATCCGAAGATAAAAGAGAGCGAGTGACACGAATTTTGGATGCATCTTTAGCGCATTTGGCTACTGAAGCTTTTATAAAGCGTTTTTTTGATGTAGATGAAATGCCAAAATATTTAGATGCTGATCAGCTTGAGCTGATGTCATCACTAGTTAATGACCTATCTAATAGGTACACTACCACAATATTTATTAACTTAATCAAGAAATATAAATACTATATCCTTACCGGGCCTGCAATAAAGACTATTCTGAATTCTATTTTCGATTTATGTACTATGTTGCTGCGTTATAAAGAGCAGCAATACAGGCTTCGTTCAAAGGAGTTACAAGATAAAATTTGTGAGACAGTTATTAAGCTAATTTTAGTTCAAGACCAGTTAGATGTATCTGAGGTATATAGTTTACTTGAAAACATACAAGACAAACTAACACTTTTAAAATATCAAGCACTCATGTGTGGTGAGCAAAAGTATTTATATAAGATTATTTCTACTTTTAGTAAAAAACCCAATAATGATGTATTACGTTTCATTGACTCTTTACAGCTTGATAATAAAATGCTGATATCACTCTGTGATTACTTAATTAAGTCTAAGCATTATGAATTTTTGTATGCCATAGTTCAAAAATATCACTCTCGAATAACTGATAAGCAACGGTCAAGTATATTTTATCGTAGCAAGATGATGGTTTTTCTTGCGCGTGCTGACGCTCGTAAGTTTGAGCAAGCCGTTACTGAATTTTTTAAAGAATTGAATCAGGATAATTTAGATGATGCGATTGTCGTATTAACAGATCTTATATATCAGCTACTCTCTCTTAAACAATTAGATAAATTAAAGTTTATCATTCAAACGCAGCCTGAAGCGTTACTTTATGTAAAAGAAGATCAATTGTTGCTTGATGAGTTGCTATCAGTTGAAAATGAGATATTCCAATTGGTTATAACAACTTATATCAGTCAACATCAATTACTAGATGACGCTGATAAGATCCATGCCATTCGTATTCGAGATACATGCGGGTTTTATCCACATAAGAAATTATTTTCACTTTTGCATAAGATATTTAAGGATGGTGCGCATATTGTTTGGAATTATAATTTTAAACAGCGTCACTTAATTGGTGAGCTCCCATTCGCGCTAGAAGCGTCAACTGCTTGCAAGTTATGTGAGCTGCTAAAAAAATTTAGTGTCGAGAATGTCACGTGGTCCTTTTCTGCATGTGATAATACTTTGCTATGTGACTTTGAGCCGGACTCTGTAACACAAACACCTTTCATTGATCTATCAGTTGATTCTAAAATTCATCATCAAAATGAATTCGTAGGTCTTATTTCTAACTTCTTTAAAACGATGTATAGGTCAGTTGATAAAACTCAATCATCTCTGCACAGGATACGTTTGCTAGATAGACTACATTCCAATCAAAAATTACTGGTGGCATTATCGAAGCATCTTTCTCAAAAAGTTCAAACAGGATACAAACTTCAACACAGAATAGAGCGTCTTTCTGATGTGATCGCAGAAATTACAAAAACTGCGACTATTAATCTGGGTAAATGTGATGAGATAATTATTCAGATTACGTCACCTCGTTTCCTTGAAAAAATGGAAAAACTATACCGTCACCTTGAAAAAGAGGCATCAAGGCAACTTGATTTGCAGGAGGTTGAGGCTGCAAGCTCTTTTGAGGCTGAAACAGATCACACTAGCAAGCTTGCAATATCAGCTCCGGAAGCTAAAGATACAGCACAAGCTAAACCGAAAATAAGTGCTTCTCGTCAAGTTCCCAAGCTTGTACCTGTAGCTAAAGCCCCTCAAGTAAAGCCTCAAGCTCGAGCAGTGATTGAAACTGAATATGAACTACATGAAGAATTAACTAAAATTCTTAGACAAATTACAGAGTGGGCACAGCGTGATGACTGTCCGAGAATAGCACTTGTGTTTGGCTTTTCTTATTTCTGTAGTGTTCTTCGGTGGCGTTCTAATATCATGGATAAGGTATTAAAAATAAAATTCATGTACGCAGATAATTTTTGCGCACATAATCTATTTGGGGTTGCGCTAGACCGCTTAAAAGGCTTGATTGCTACGATCAGTAAACTTGATTCTTACGAATCTATTTTAAATGAAATTCATGCGTATGTTATTGAGCTTAACCAATGTGTGCCTGATAAACGGCCATTAGAGATGACGATTAAAGAGCTTGTTTTATTGAAAGAAAAGCTTGTCAGTGCACAAGAAACAACTATGGATGAATTAACACTATATACTGCTAATGGCCTTGTTCGCGAGCTAGTAGAATGGAATAAGCTCACGTTCATGTCACATTATCCACGATTGCATCAGATACCTGCTGAACAGTGGCATGATTTACGTTCAATTAGGAATGATGTGCGGCATCGATTTGATTTGAAAGAAAGCCAGGATAAACTGAGAACTGAAATTTTAAAATGCGAACTTAATGGTTCACGACTGTTATCGTCAGGAGATACTTTGCCACACTCAATCTTTGCACCAAGCCCATTACGTGCCAGTGCCGCAGTTTTCAAACCAGGTAGTGAAGCTCAGCCTACGCAACACTCACACTCATTTTAAGGGGAGAATTTTAGTGAGTTTTATATCGCATATTAGCGCTAAGTCATCACACTATGATCAAGAGTCAGAACATTATGATGCATTTAATGAAGAAAATTCCAAACCTATAAATCAACTTATTGAAAAGATATGTGCAGAACACAGTGTTTCGAGCGTGTTAGATCTCACGTGTGGAACGGGCTCGCAAGTTTTTTGGCTTGCTCAGCATGGGTATAAGGTGGTTGGTTCTGATATTAATCAAAAGATGCTGGAGATTGCAAAAGCTAAGGCACTTAAACAAAGGTTAGATATACAGTTTGTTGAAGGAGATATACGTACCTCTCAGCTAGGTAAATTTGATGCTGTCATTACGATCTTCAACGCTGTTGGGCACCTTACAAAGCAAGATTTTGAGTTAGCTATGCAAAATATCCATAGTAATCTTAAAGATCATGGACTCTATATTTTTGACATATTCAATTTGAGCTATCTTCTTGAGGGTGACAATATAACAAAACTGACTATTGATGAGCAAAGGGTAACAGGTGATACAGTTGCTAGAGAAATTCAATATAGCACAATTGATGCTGAAGGTGTTTTGGCATCTTATGATATTTACCACCGTCAGAAGGGCTCAGGGGAGCCAGAGATATCAAATGCTTTTCAGACATTGCAAGTTTATAGCGCTGCACAACTTAAAGATATGCTAAAGAGAAATCGCTTTGAGGTGTTTGACCAGTGTGATATTGATGGCTCAAAATTTCTTGAAAGTGAATCTGAGCGAGTTTTTACAGTAGCAAGGAAGGTTTGAGTGAATAACATGACTATTTATCTTAAAACGCCATCCCATGGGGATAAAGAGGATTTTCTAAATGCGGTGAGTAGAAGCAAATCATTACATGGTTCGTGGGTTCAGGCGCCTAATAATGAGGTTAAGTTTAATGAGTATATAGATCGTATTAGTCAAGGCAATCATGAGGCTCACCTTGTTTTAGACAGCGGGAATAATTTAGTTGGTGTTTATAATATAAATGAAATCGTGAGAGGCTGTTTTCAAAGCGCTTATCTGGGGTTTTATGCTTTTGAGGGATATGCAGGCCGTGGGCTAATGAGTGCTGCTTTGAAGTTAGTGTTAGATGCAATTTTTAATGAGCTTAAGCTTCATCGTATTGAGGCAAATATACAGCCTGATAATACAAAATCTATTAATTTAATACAATCAAATGGCTTTATTAAAGAAGGGCTTTCAAAAAACTATCTTAAAATTAATAATCAATGGTGCGATCACGAGCGCTGGGCTTTAACGGCTGATATTTATGGTGGTTGATAGGTGCTTATTTTTAGTGATAGTTATTGATAATTAAAGTTCTAGCGCATGTTTGGTTTCTTCGAGATCATAGATTGAAATTAATTTACGTACTTTTCCATTTTCTATGCTGCCAAAAACACATTCATTTACTGATGCATTATTTCGGGTATGATAGGTTAAAAATATATTAAAATATATGCCGTCATTAGATATGGTGATAATTACTGGATCAAAACGTTCTATCTTTGATAATGCCGTCTTTATATATTTGTCAGATTCAATAAACTCTTTAACAAACTCATTTTTATTAGCCTGCTTCCAGAAAGGCGATTGAAATAGAAAATCCTCAGACAAGATCTCTGGATCTAACTTCCCTGAAATTAACCAGTGCTTAATCTTATTTGCCATATCATTTGTTGTAAAATCTTTGGGGCTCATAAAAATATCTCTATTATTTAAGGAAACGGCTTCCAGGCACCAACTGCCACTTTAGCAACAACGACCAAGGTAGGATAGTTAGCTGGTAAAAAACATTGTTCCTCGCCAGCTGCGTATTACCATGATGTTGAATGCCTATTGATGTAATATCCATTTTGGATCTTCCGGTTTAGTGGTTAAAATAACAATCTTATTCTAACATATTAAGTCCATGCAAACCCTCGGTAACATGTTATATCGATGGCGCGAAGAAATCGTTTGCATGTGGCGGTTTACAAAAAATAATGGCATTACCGAAGGCTTTCATCGTAAGATGAAATTGATACAGCGCAGAGCATATGGCTTTCGCTGCTTTAAAAATTATAGATTACGGGTTAGAGTATTATGCAGTGGGATCAGTGTCCCCTAATATGGGAAAGAGCCATGATTTTCCATTTGATGATATGCTTTCTACTTCTGGGGGAGTCTATACGGTTAAAGGCAATGAGGATGATCGTCCAAAAGATGTGGAAATCGCAGAAGTTACAGAAGTTATACGAGTGGGGCATGGTCGGGGTCGTTTAAATGCAAAGCCAGGAGACAGGATAGCAAAAAGGCAGTGGGGAAAATTTAGAGTATATGATCAAATTGAATTTGATGTGAAAGTTTCCGTTGGGCTAATCGTTCCTCATAGCAGTGCTGCAACCTATAGGATGTAGCGTTGTTGTGGAGCGTCAATCCAGGCTAATCTTGAATTGTTGTGGAGTGCCAATCCAGGCTAATCTGAGCATTTATACAATTTTTCAAAATGATAAAAATTGAGTATAGCCGTGAGTGACACCGAAGTTTCGGTCAGGGTAGGCTCAGTAGCCCATTAACGATAACCACTGAAGTGGATTGATCATAGGATCGGAATGTGAGTCAAAAGCACTCAGATAGGTTCATCTTTTTCGGTGCTAGGCACTAACGCTGCTTTTATAATGGGTGGAATTGGGTGTAAAAATGGATTGACAAAATGGGTGAAATTGGGTGTAATATTAGAATGACTAGAACAGAATCACTAATAATTACTCCCCAAATACTTGATATTATTTCTAAAATTGATGAGTTTAAAGGTGCATGGAAAGCCTTAGGCACTCTTGCACCTGAACGGCTAACAGCATTAAAACATGTTGCAACTATAGAAAGCATAGGATCTTCAACACGAATTGAGGGTAGTCAGTTAACCAATCAAGAGATTGAGCGCTTACTCTCAAACTTAGACATTAAATCCTTTGATAGTCGAGATGAACAAGAGGTTGCCGGTTATGCTGAGATAATGGAAACTGTATTTCAATCTTGGCTGGATATTAAACTTACTGAAAATCATATTAAGCAACTGCATAGAGACTTACTTAAATATAGTGGTAAAGACGAAAGACACCGGGGGAATTATAAAACTACTTCTAACAACGTGGCAGCATTTGATGCAGATGGCAATCAAATTGGCATTGTTTTCAAAACTGCAACACCATTTGATACTCCTAGATTCATGAAAGAGCTTATCAGCTGGTATAACGACAATGATATAACCAAAGAGTTACATCCTTTGCTTGCAATAGCTATTTTTACGGTGGTATTCCTTGAAATACATCCATTTCAGGATGGTAATGGTCGTTTAAGCCGAGTTTTAACAACGCTATTGCTATTACAGTCTAGTTATAAGTATGTGCCTTATAGCTCACTGGAAAGTATTATTGAAAGATCCAAAGAAAGTTATTATGTTGCACTACGAAAAACTCAAGAAACTATTCGCACAAAAAATCCAGACTGGGAACCTTGGATTGTGTTTTTTCTACAAGCTTTAAAGAAGCAAGTTGATCATCTATCCAAGAAGATTGAAAAAGAAAATCTTTTAATAGCAACATTTCCAGAACTATCTCTTCAAATACTCGAACATGCTCGAGAACATGGTAGAGTAACCATTGGTGATATGATTAAATTAACAGGCAGTAGTCGGTTTACACTAAAAGAACACTTTCGATCACTCGTTAAAAAAGGGCATTTAAAAATGGAAGGTTCTGGTCGAGGTGCGTGGTATCGTCTCAAATAAATCAATCTTGATTTTATCTGGTTTTGGAAAACTGGCTCCCCGGGACAGATTTGAACTGCCGACCAAGTGATTAACAGTCACCTGCTCTACCACTGAGCTACCGGGGAGTGCAAAGTAGAGCGCGTATGTTACTGATGTGTAGGCTAAGCGTCAAGAGATCTAAGAATAAAATAGATTTTAAATTTCTTTTTTGAATCAATTTTGAACATTGTGTGCTGATGCATATGGTTTGAAATATTATCAAGGTTAATCAGGCTGAGACGGTGTCGCTTCATATTGAATATATCTTTATGAATTATAGGCTATTTTCAATTTTTTTTTTGATTTAAATGAGTAATTATGTAAGGATCGCCGTATTAATTATCTTAATAAGGGAGATTTTATTATGTCTAAGTATATGGGCGTTGTGATATTTGATTTGAGAGAGACCTTAATCACAACCATGCTGACTGAAGATAATAGCAATACGATTGTAGGTGGCGAGCGTACGGTTCAACTAATTAATCGATTACAAGAGCTCGGTGTTTTTGTCGCTATTTGCACGGGTGATGGTAAAGCGCACTTTGAAGAAACCGCTCAATTTTTTAATCGTGAGGGTTTAAACATTTCGATAGATCAAATGTATAATTTTGATTGTTTGCAGCATAATTATCCCGGTAAAACCTTTTCATATGATGACGATGAGTATAAAGAAGCGATTTGGTCAGTTATTGATGGCGCACAAAAATCTAAATATACAGATGAACAGGGGCGCGTATTAACAGTAACTTTTAAACGTTTAAAGGATCGGCAAGAATTAAATAGTCAAAATTGGCTTGAACTTGAAACTGGCGTTATTCAGAATGGATACACACGTCAACACCTTGAGCAAAAGGCTTGGGAAATCTTTTTGACTCAAACAGAAGGAAAATCCAAACCTGATATTTATTTAGAAATACTCAAAATTGAAGACTTTGATCAGGACTATCGTGATAATCTCAATGTAATGGTGTTTGATGATGGATTTGAGCAGAAACAAAGAACCATGTATGTGCGTGCAATTGAATATGGTTTTGCTGAAGCACAGCTGGTTGCGGTGAACTCATTAGATGCTGGTACTTTGTTAAATCCACTTAAAGCTTTGGTAGAACAGTTTGAAAGAGCTCTGCAAGCGTCAGAAGCAAGCGGCTGTGATGTGCTAGAACAGACGGGTCGAGCAGTTGTAGAATCACCACTATCGCCTCCTGCAGTTGTGCTACCTAAACTACCCAAGTTAGTAACACAACCAAAACGTCCTCAACATCCTCAGGCTGTTTTAGTTGGCGTGCCAGCAGATGGAGAGCAGGATTCTCATGAAGGGTTAAAGCAGTTTGCAGATAAATTAATAGAGCTCATAGAAGCTCATGAGTGGCATTTGGGCAGTTTTATTTGCCTATTTCATGGTGGTATCGATATCAAAACGCAAGATGGAGGCATATTACGAGTGCCACATCGTGTTGGTGGCATACATGATCTCTTGAAAAAGGTGCAAGATCAGCAACAGGTGGGTACTCCTGAGAAAGTTGTTGAGGAAATAAAACAGCTTTTAAATACTGCAGTACTCAAGCCAAAATTAGGGCGTGATAAAGACACTACAAATTTCTATATTAAACTTAAAGAAAAAGTGCAGAAAAATAATTTTACAACGGAGTGGATGGATGAGTGGTTATCGGACGCTAGTAATAGAAATAGTGGTCAGAATAAGGGACCTGTAGCGACTACTTTGGTATAACCTAAAATGCCCCGGCCGTAAATAATCGGGGCACTTTCTCCCACATGAGATGACTATTCGTCACAACTTCGTTGTAATACCAGTAGGTTTTGTTGATTGCTGCAGTCTTTGATAACGCAGCGAGCATTGTGGTAGTCATATTCTAATATGACCATTGAGCGCGAAATAATACCATCCTTGGAGTTGTCGTCGAATTGTAATAGAACTCTATCCTTATTATAAAAAATGGCTCTATAGTTTTTTTGTGGTTGTGTCATGGTATTTCCCTCTCGCATGTTAATGATGTTAAATTTTTTATTTTACTCCTCTAAGCAAAGCTATTAACAAATACGCCACTGTTTAAGTTGGCGCCCAAATAAATATTAATATGAGAAAAATAAGTATGATAATGACTACGGTCTGCTGTTCCACTTGGGGCGAGAAAATATTTTGTCGTATTCATCTGCTTAATCCTTTTGCTTGTAAGTGTGATAATAACCAGCCCCGAACGCTTACTGTCGCTGCAACCTTAACATTGCATTACGTTATCCTTAAGACTGAGTGTACGGATTTAAATTAAAAAAGCAAGTGCTGTTCATTTATTGTGACATTTGACTTAAAGGTGTTATTTTTACGCGGTAATAACTATCTGATTTTTGAGTTGATCAAAGTGTTTTGTTAAAGATTGCATAAAGTTGTTACGATCACCATGCCAGCCATTAATTTCTAAGAAAACAATTTGCAGCAGCAATTTGGGTGCAAAAGATATTAAAAGGCAGGTTTTATATTGTAGATGCTCAGCACATAGTGTTTCAATCATTAGGGGCAATTGTCAACAGCCCTTAAAGTTTGTTCATTCTATATGCCGAGTCATTTTATATATAAATAATTTTATAATGCTTTTTGCAAACGTTGTATAGCATCAAGAAGTTGTGCATCATCAGTGGCACAAGATAAGCGTAAGTAGCCTGGCATACCAAAAGCGGCACCGGGCACCGTTGCAACATGTGCTTTTTCAAGTAAATAGTTGGCAAGTTCAATATCATCGGCGAGGTTTAATTTCTCAATTGCTGCTTGTGCATAAGGGAATACATAAAAAGCACCATCAGCCGGCTGCACTTGCAGGCTACCAATTTTGTTTAGCCCATCAATAACAAGATCATGACGTTTTTTAAAGGTTTCATACATAAATTTTAAATCTGCAAAAGGCATGCCTAATGCTGTGATTGCTGCCATTTGCGAAATTGCGCAAGCACAAGAGGCGCTGTGAGACTGCACTTTTTTCATTGCGTTAGTAATGGCTGCAGGTGCAATCGAATACCCTATACGCCAGCCTGTCATAGAGTAGGCTTTCGAAACGCCATTAACGTAGACAGTGCGATCTTTAAGATCAGGGCAGGCATTTAAGAGTGTCTGAAACTTATCGGTGCCCCATAAAATATATTCATAGATATCATCACAGATAATAATAACTTGTGGATGTTTACGTAATACTTCGCCAAGTGCGGATAGTTCTTCAAATGTGTAAATCATTCCAGTTGGATTACTGGGGCTATTTAGAAAGAATAATTTCGTTTTTGGAGTGATTGCAGCTTCAAGTTGTTTGGGTGTAATTTTAAAGTGTTGCTTATGATCGGCAACAACAAAAACGGGTGTTGCATCAGCAAGTTCGACTTGTGACGCGTAAGAAACCCAATAAGGTGCAGGAATAATCGCTTCATCACCCGGATTCAGCAGTGCTTGTGCTGCATTGTAAAGTGCTTGCTTCGCACCTGGTGTGACAATCACTTCTTTCGGATCGAATGTCAGGTTGTTGTCGCGTTGTATTTTAGTCACGATTGCTTGTTTTAGTTCTGGTAGGCCATCTGCTGCCGTGTAACGAGTGATGTTGTTATGGATCGCATCAATTGCCGCTTGCTTAATGATATCTGGTGTTGGGAAGTCCGGCTCTCCGACACTTAAATTAATGATATTTACACCTTCACGTTTCATTTGTTGTGCCTTCGCATTGACGGCCATAGTCGCGGAAGGTTTGACTCTTTCGGTACGATTTGACAATAAAATACTCATAATAGGTTCCATTTCTCTGGTTTAATAAAGAGCAAGATAATCTAAAGAAAAGCTAGCTTAATTGCAATGTTTAATTATACTGAATTGGTTCAAAATTATGGAGATACTGTTATGCAAAATGATAAACCTCATTTTTTTTTATATAGGATGATGAGTGATCGTCCGGGCAGCACAACCAATAGGGACCGTCAACTTCGTCTTAAGCAAAAAGTGCGAGAGTATTGTAACGAGGCAAAGTTACCTGATCGTAATGGTGAAATGCTGGCTTCTTGTGCGGCAACCTTATTATCTAGTTATAACATTGGTGATAGTTTAGAATCTAGATTGGATGCATACGTATCTGAAGGTAATTTAGACGTTTCTGAGCAGCATCAACAAGCCATTATCTTTTTGATTGATGAAGCTTATGCAGAACGTAGTGACCGTATCCAAAAGAATAATGGTTCTCATATAGGCCCCAAAAATTAGGCTTTTAATACAAGACTAACAATCTGCCAGTCAGTTTTAGGTTCGAAGGTGTTATTGTCACTAAAGAAATAGATATGACTTTTAGTTGAAATAGCAAATAGGGCAATAGCACCTTTTTTATGCTCAGTTAGATAAGATTTATAATTAAAATTTTTAGTCAATTTGGTACTGCTAATTTTAGCGCCTTGTGATAGTAGGTGAGAAATTTTAGAAAAAGTGACCTCATTATCGAGAATGAAGCTACCCGTATGTCTTTCGGCAGCAATGCTTTTGTCAGTGACTATTTCTGAGCGCAGAGAGAAAATATTTTGTCGCCCAAACTCACCACGATAACGTAGTGATGCAAGTGCATTGAGGTCGGATTGAGGACTGGCAGCAATCATATGCCCAATACCAACGAGATCAAGGTGGCGATCAGCATGTTCTGATACTGGATTGCCGTAATACGTTTGTAACCCTTCCATACGTGCTTCTTTAATGTTACCCCAACTGATGCTCGCAACAATAGTGCGAAAGCCATGTTGGTTAAGGGCTTTTGCAAACATGCGCGCGACAGGATTTGCGCCAATAATTAAATAACCTTTTGCTTCTGGTTCTGAAATGTTGAGTATTTGTGCAATATATTTTGCTGTAAAACTTTGGAATACGACAGTGAAGATAATCATTAAGAAAGTGATAGTCACAAGGTTTGGTGCATCAACAACATGTAACTTTTCAAGTTTTATTGCAAAAAATGCGGCAACAGCTGCAGCGACGATACCACGAGGACAAACCCATGAGAGTAATATTTTTTCTTTGAAAGTGATGTAATTTCCAATCGTCGAGATAAAAACTGCCAGTGGGCGAACGATAAATTGCAATGCTAAGAATAATAAAAACGCAAGCCATAAATACGTTACCGATAAATTAAGTTGGATACGTGCAGCCAGAATAATAAAGATGCCAGATATGAGCATAATGCTTAAGTTTTCTTTAAAATCGAGGATATTTTCGATCATGACTTCTTTCATGTTGGCAAGAAAAATACCCATTACCGTTACAGTTAAGAGTCCAGCACTTTCTTCGACAAAACTTGTCGCCGTAAAGACACCAATAACAATGGTTAGTGTTGCGAGGTTTTGTAGATACTCAGGAAACCAATGGCGACGTAGCGCGATACCAAGCCAGTAACCAGCTACCACACCAAAGATACTGGCGATGCCGACCAGTTCAGCAAAATTGATAATCACATAACGGAAAGTGATGCTCGATATATTTGTCAACGCAAAGATAAAACTTAGTGTAAGTACAGCAAGTATTGCGCCGATGGGATCGATCAATATACCTTCCCAACGCAAAATATTTGAAACTTTTTGAGTTGGTCTCACACTACGTAGTAGTGGTACGATAACAGTGGGCCCGGTAACCGAAATGATCGCACCGAATAAAGCACAGATTTTGCCGTTTAAGCCAAAGATCCAATATACAAAGAATGCACTACAAGAGGCCGTGATCAATACACCGATAGTTACTAAATTGCGTACGGGTTTGCCAACGTCTTTCCACTCATCAAAATGTAGGGTTAAACTGCCTTCAAATAAAATTATGGCTACAGATAGTTGCACAATGGGTGCTAGTAGATCGCCAAATAATAGATCCGGCTTAAGCCAGTGGAGCCCCGGGCCAAGGATAAGCCCACAGACCAGCAAAAATAAGATAGCAGGTAGTTTTAGCCACCATGCAAGCCATTGTGAGCTGATTGCGAGTAGCCCGATGACAGTAATAGGTATGAGAGGGGTGATTACCATCTGTACATTCTACCAGCTTCAAGAGGGGGGGGACACTCCTGTTCTAACTTTTAAAACTAGCTTTTTTTCAATTGGTTAAAACCTTAAAAACAACGG
>JAUICE010000055.1 GCA_030428185.1 Gammaproteobacteria bacterium | reverse complement strand
CGCAATCGATTAATACCTGTCATGCATCAATTATCAATATCAAGAAACTCTCGTGAATTAAAAGAATGGGCTACAGTTAGAATCGATGAACTCAGAGAACAATTATCAAATATTTTGCCACTTGAAGAGCAGGAGCAATTATTTATTCAAAAAATTCGAAATGAAGGTTTAATTTTGCCTGAGCTACTTACAAGCGATCAAGAAATGGCCCTAAAGATTATTAAACATCCAGCTATCAATTGGGCTGTAAGGCAAGGAAAAAATGAAGTGAAAAATAGCCCAAAACGTGCCCAAAAAATTAAGAGGTAATATATAGCCCTTTAATAACAATAGGTTATGACAAATTGGCGCGGGTTCGATTCCCGCCGCCTCCACCACATTCAAATCTCATAACATCCCATAAAGTCAAAAAGCCCTTGAAATAAAGGGTTTTTCTCAATATTATTCGTCCCACGAATTCCCATGGATACCCCCTAGTTCTAATGCACAAGTGGGGTATTGCTTGGGGTATATCTAAAGCAGTAAAAGGAGATACCCCCATTGGCATTAACGCATAGAGCAGTTGAGGCGCTAAAGCCTGAGGCTAAGGCTTATAAAAAGGCTGATGAAAAAGGGCTGTACCTACAGATAACACCCAAAGGCTCTAAATATTGGCGATTTAAATATCGGGTAAACAAAAAGGAGAAGCTTTTAGCTATAGGGCTTTACCCTGATGTCAGCTTGGCTAGAGCACGTGAAAAACGTGATGAAGCGAGACGTTTGTTAGCCGATGGCATAGATCCTGGTGAATATAAAAAGCATGTAAAACAATCTGCTATAGAGAATGCTGCGAACAGCTTTGAAGTCATTGCCAGGGAGTGGTTTGTAAAAAAGCAGAAGAAATGGACGAAAGATCATGGTCAAAAGATTATGCGTCGCTTTGAAAGAGATATATTTCCATGGCTTGGTTCTAGGCCAATTGCTGAGATCTCGCCTCCTGAGTTACTCAAGGTTTTAAGAAAAATAGAAGAGCGAGGTGCTGTTGAAACTGCCCATAGAGCATTGGGTAGCTGTGGTGAGGTCTTTCGCTATGCGATTGTCACTAGTCGTTGTGAAAGAGATATATCCCAAGATTTAAAGGGAGCGCTTGAGTCCGTGAAATCCACCCACTTTGCCGCCCCCACTGACCCTAAAAGGTTGGCTGAAATCCTTAAAATTATCGATGGTTATCATGGCTCTTACACAGTTTTAACAGCCTTAAAGCTTATGCCACTAGTTTTTGTTCGACCTGGTGAGCTGAGAAAAGCCAAGTGGGCTGACATTGACTTAGGTAAAGCGGAATGGAGTTATCAGGTTACAAAGACGCAGACTGAGCACATTGTGCCACTGGCAACTCAAGCAGTATCGCTCTTAAGGGAGCTAAGTCCTTTAACTGGCAACAGTGAATATGCTTTTCCCTCGCCAAGAAGTATTAAGCGACCAATCAGTGATAACACCGTTCTTGGTGCATTAAGGCGTATGGGCATTACCAAAGAAGAGGCAACAGGACACGGCTTTCGAGCAACAGCTAGAACACTTTTAGACGAAGTATTAGGCTTTCGTCCTGAGTATATCGAGCATCAGTTGGCTCATGCCGTAAAAGATCCTAATGGTAGAGCTTACAACCGCACCAGCTTTTTAGAGCAGCGTCGAGAAATGATGCAGGCCTGGGCGGATTATTTGGATAAGTTAAAGCAAGGTGAACAAAAATGAAAGCATTCAATTACCCGGAGGAACCTGTTTGGCCCTTTAAGGGAGCTCATCCACCTCATGGTAATGGTGGGCATGCAGCCCGTGATTGGGATAGATTTAGCTGTTTGACAGTACATGAAGCAACCGCCTTGAGCTTTGGAATGAACCCCTTAACCTCCGATTCATTTTGGGAGGATAAAAGCAAGTACGGCACCATGCAAATTGGTATTTGGAATAGCCGAATCGAGGAAATAATTCGTGCTATTTATGCTGGAAAAATAAGGCCAATTGATAAAACTGGAGAGATAACGGCATCAACACTGCTCCACACTACAGATGTAGAAACATACCTATCAAGCTCCCAGCAAAATTCTTCATTGAGAGATCTTGATACAAAGCCACCAACTGAGTCTGAACTCTCCATTGAACAGAGTGAGTCATTCAGCGATTTTAGGCAAAAAGTAGAAAAAGCTATTAGTAATTTTTCTGACTGGCGTAAAACGATCACGAAGATACAAAAAACAGGAAATTTCCATGAGTGGTTAACTAAAGAGCTTGGATTTAATACTAAAGATGTTGAACTGGCAAAAAAAATTCTGTCCGAACTTTTGCAGTTTTAATAAATAAACAATAAATTACGTGAGACAGGTTTTCCGTCGCAAGACAAATGATGTGACATAAACTTATTTGCTTAATTCTAGAGCCGTGTTTAACAATGCCCAAGGAGGCACTAACATGGCTATTACAATTTTAAGACTTCCGGCTGTAAAAGCGCGCACTGGATTATCTAGAAGTACTATCTATTTACGCATGTCAAAAGGTGATTTTCCAACCACTATATCTCTTGGTGGTAGGGCTGTTGGTTGGCTTGAGTCTGAAATAAATGATTGGATATCACGCCATATTGAGGCAAGCAGCAAATCTACTCAGGGGGCAATAGTATGAGCATCCTGACAAATTTGATGAACCAATCTTTAGAAACCGATAAAAGCGATAAAACCATCACGATAACCAACATTGATTTTCTGCAAGCGATTTTCGGCGATGCCTCAAGCGATGAGTGCCCTATAATCGTTGGATTTAAAGGGAACCCGCTCAAAGTCGCCAAACAAAAATGGTTTGGAAAACCATGGGCGAGCACCTCTATAATTGAGTTACCTAGTGATGCAAACAATTATTTTAGTTTAGCTTGCTTCAATCCAAATGAAGCCGGTGAGTACAGGCGTAAAAAAACACAATTCCATGCGTTGCATGCTGTCATGTTGGACGATATAGGCAGCAAGATTCCGGTTGAACGTTTAACCTTGGAACCAAGCTGGATATTGGAAACCTCTCCTGGAAATTATCAGGTTGGTTACGTTCTGAGTCAGCCAATTACCAATAGCAAAGAAGCCGATCAACTTATGAATGCCATTGTGAGTGCGGGATTATGTGATCCCGGGGCAAATGGTCCAACTGCTAGGTTAGCCAGACTGCCCGTTGCAATAAATGGCAAACATGAACAATCTTTTCAGTGTCAATTGAAATCCTGGTTACCTAAAAATCGTTATTCAGTACAAGCATTAATCGACGGCCTTCAGCTAGAAATTATCGACAAAACGCAAAAAAAACGGAACTGCAATCAAACGGATGGTACCAATGATGATGCTGACAGGGAACGAATTTGGACTCCCCGTCCTGAGGAAAATGCTGTACTTGTTGCGTTGAGAAGCCACGATCTCTACAAGCTACCGTTGGGTGACAGCAAACATGATATCACTTGCCCATGGGTAAATGAGCATACCAATAATATTGATAGTGGAACAGCCTATTTTGAGCCCGATGATAATTACCCTATCGGTGGTTTCAAATGCCTGCATGGTCACTGCAGCGACAGACATATTCGTGACTTGTTAAACTTTCTTAATGTAGATGTTAAGTCTGCGCGTATGAAAGCAACCATCCGTGTATTTAAAGGGGAAATTGATCGTATTGTTGATATTGCTGAGCGTGAATTGGCGACGACACAACAGTACTATCAGCGAGGCGGTATAATCGTTTCGGTTTACACTGACAAAAGCACCAATCAAACGTTAATTCAAGAAGTATCTCCGTCTGCGCTTGTGCGCGCTCTTTCTGGAAGTGCAACATGGGAGCAATTTGACGGACGCTCAAAAGATTGGGTGCGTATAGATCCCCCTGCGCGTCATACAGCAATTTTGTTCGATTCGAATAGTTACCGGCACTTACCAATAATAAATGGCTTGGCACGACAGCCGTATTTGCGACCAGACGGAAGCCTGATGACACTAGCTGGCTATGACCTGGATACAGGTATGTTTGGTGTATTTAATGGTAGGCGGTTTTTAATACCCGATAAACCAACACGTGAAGATGCTGAGTTGTCATTAAAGCTATTAAATGAACTTTTGGATGAGTTTTGCTTTACTACAAAAGAAGATCGAGCAGCGGCACTATCAGCTATTTTAACCGCTACCATCCGACCAAGCCTTGCCAATGCTCTTATGTTTCATGTGCGTGCTCACGCAGTGGGCTCTGGAAAATCATATTTGTGCGCATTGATAACTGTATTTGCTTCACCACAGCAAGGAACGCCTGTAACGTTCCCAGCTGATGATGAAGAGTGTCGAAAGTTATTACTAGCTGAGTTACTAACGTCACCAGCTGTAATTGAGTTTGATAACTTGACCAGTGATATTTTACCACATAAAAGTCTTTGTACTGCTATAACCTCCGAGCACATTTCAGGTCGTATATTGGGAGTATCAAAAACAGCGACTGTCAGCACACGTACTCTTTTCTTATCAAGTGGTAATAATGTTTCCCCTATTAAAGATATGTCACGGCGCTGCATCACGATTAATCTTAACCCTGAAATTGAGTTACCAGCATCTCGTGAATATAAGCGTCCAAATTTAATTGCAGAGGTTCGCAAAGAACGTGAGAAATACGTGTCAGCAGCGCTAACGATTGTACGTGCTTGGATTAGTTTTGGTAGACCAATTATCAAATGCAAATCATTAGCTGGCTTTGGAGCTTGGTCTGATTTATGTCGTCAACCATTGCTCTGGCTGGGAGAAACGGATCCTGCAGCATCGATTTTTGAAACCCTGAAGCAAGATCCAGATAGAGAGTTGCTTGGTAGACTTTTGGCAGCGTGGCATGCTTTTTTTGGTAATCGTCCAACCATGGTTCGTGAAGCTATTAAAAGATCACAATATGAGATGGAGGAGCATAAAGAGCTACAAGAGGTTCTGCATGATATAGCTGCTGAACGTGGTGAAATTAATCGATATCGCCTGGGTAAATGGATAAAACGTCATGAAAAGCAAATTGTTGATGGGTGTAGATTAGTAAAATGTAGTGGAAACACTTCAGCTGTGCAGTGGCGAGTAGATTCGGTTTCATCGGTTTCATCGACTTTAAATAATAAGGATGAAGAAAATGACACCGCGAACAGGTATCGCTTGGCAAAAGATGGTGAATAAGCACAAAAATATCCAAGGAGATTGAAAATGGCTAAGCAAGGACGACCTTCAATATATACAGAAGATTTAGCAAAAGACATATGCGACAAGATTGCATCAAGCAGTAAAGGATTAAAGAAATTGTGTGCTGAAAATCCTCATTGGCCAAACAAAGACACAATCTTCACTTGGCTAAAAAACAATCCTGCTTTTGCCGACCAATACGCGCGAGCAAAGCGGTGTCAGATTGAGGCGCTGATAGATGAGATTATTGAAATTGCCGATGATGACTCTAATGATCAAAAATTAAACGAAAGCGGCTCATCTGTGTGTAACAAAGAGTTTATTGCTCGCTCTCGGCTGCGCATTGATACTAGAAAATGGTTGGCTAGCAAACTGGTTCCTAAAGTATATGGCTCTAGTGTTGAAGTTAGTTTAGAAGAAGATGATGAGATAAAAGAAGATATCAGAAAGCTCCGCTTATCATTAGAGAGTAAGGCAAGGAAGGAATACTAAATGTATGAAAGGTTTTGCTGCTGTCTTTCCAACACAATTAGTTTGATAAAAAGCAGATGACTTTTGCACAAATTATATTGATAAAATATAAATTGACTTTTCACAAATCAGTAAAAAAAATTTAGCTTAAAAAAGCTTTATTTTGGAAGTGTAATTCAATAGCATACTGCCGCGTAAACAACTTCGTAAATCAAACAAAGATTATTGAATTAGCATCTAAAATTGACACAGCACAGCAGTAATCTATTTAAAGTCCCCAGTTTTTATCAAACTGGGGCGCTCAAGCATAATAATTAGTTCTTCTGGGCCAGTTTTTTCTTTAACTTTCTAATTGATGGAAACAAACTACCGACCTCAGCATTTAAAGATATAGCAATCTTAATGAGGTTTAGCGCACCAACATTCCTTTCTCCCCGCTCAACACCACCGATATAGGTACGATCAAGCCCTACCTCGTCAGCAAAAGCCTCTTGAGAATAGCCTTTCTCTTCTCGTAAGAAGCGGATTGTTTTGCCTAGCTCAGCTAGAACTGGATTTTTTTTGCGCATGCATTTAGAATATGCGCCAGATGCTTATTTAACCACGGACTATAAGTATTAAAAAGGAGGCATCTTAATTAAAAATAGTTTGGAGAACTTTTTATGCAGTGTCTAAGTTGTAATGTCGACAATCCGATTTCAGCCAAATTTTGCTCATCATGTGGCACTAAAGTCATTACAGATGACAATATTAAAAGTCCTGATGAAGTCAGTATAAATTGGTTAATTGGAGTATTACGATCTTTAGATTATAAAATAAAAGACGATGATAAGAGTCAAGAGAGTTTTGTAGCTTATCACGATAAAAAGGCAAACTTATTTATTGAACTAAAGAGTTCTATTTCAGTTATTGGTGTAATGACATTCTGGGGAATACAAAAGCCTGGGCTAGTTATGCGCCCTAAGTATTTGAGCGTGCTAAACAAGGCAAACAAAGCAACATGGTTATGTACTTTTACATTTGCAAAAGATATGGATGAGCTTCAAGTAAGTGGATATATATTTATTACAGAAAAGCTCTCCAATCGAGACATTGCCTCTTTTTTGGATAAATTTAATGATAACATGCATCATGGCTTTGATAGTTCTGGATTGCGAGATTTAGCATAACAGGCAGTAAACTTCCTCAAATATAAATAGCAAATTCGCCGTGAGTTCAAAAAATCCGCTTAGCTAATAAATTAAACCGCCCAAATAAAGAGCACTCTTTTGATGCTATGCTACAATAACTGAAAAGTGGAGAGTTTAAATATTAATGATCGATATTACATGTTTTAATGTGGCTGATTTTTTCTTAAATCGTGCCGCTAAAGAAGAGGATGGAGGAGAAATAATATCCAACCTCAAATTACAAAAACTTGTATATTATGCACAGGGCTTTCATTTAGCGATTTTTGGGGTTCCATTCTTTAGGGAATCTCTTGAAGCATGGACTCATGGGCCTGTTGTTCCTGATCTTTATCATGCTAAAAAATGCTTCGGGGATAATGGTATTCCTGCGAATCCAGAGTTTGATGCTAATATATTTACACAGGAGCAGCTTGAGTTACTCAATGAGGTTTACGAAGTATTTGGGCAATTTTCTGCTTGGAAACTTCGGGAGTTAACTCACCAAGAGTCTCCATGGTTGAAAAATAAAAAACATAATCAACAGATTTCCCAAGCTGATCTCGTTGAGTATTTCAAAACACAACTAAATTAACATACCAATATGGCTATAAAATCTCAAAAGGTAGGGCAAGGAAAAAAGATTTCTGTAAACTCTAAATTGAGAGAGTCCACAAATAATAGCACCCCAATTTTTTGTTTGGAATATATTCAGCCTGAGTACTGTTTGTCCAAGCGCAACAAAGATGAAAAGGCCGCGTTTGCAACTACATTACATAAAAGAAGCCAAATGACTTGGGGAGACATTATTCAGGCTGGTAAACATAAGTCAGGCTGTGAAACCATTAAACGTGATGCAATAAAAGCATCAATACCATCACACCTAACAGAAGATGTACGGTTTATAGCCCTTCGATTTAATGGCAAAGCTCCCATAGTTGGATTTAGAGAAAGCCGAGTTTTCCATATTCTTTGGATCGATCGGGCTTTTAAGTTGTATCAGCACTAAATGTCAATTAGTCTCTAATTATTATATTTATATTGTTAACAAATGTTTTAATGGGTACTTCTGGGGGTATTTATAGAAATCGAATTAAACTATTTAAATTTATTCAGTTAGTTACATTATTAGTTAAATAGTCGCCGCCTCCACCAATTCATAAAACCACTTCTGACCACCAGAGACCATCAAAAACCCAATAAAATCAATGTTTTTAGAGGGTTTTTAACTGCTTTTACGCTGTCTTTTATGGTCTGCTGTTGGCTCAAGAATCACCCAATAAATGCCCAAAATCATGAAAAAAGTACCCAATATCTGCCCAAAAAATTAGGGTGTTTTATGAGTTAAGCATGGCAATTAGATGAGATTTTTCTTTGTTCTTGTTAAGATGCGCGCATTATTTAATCAGTTGAATTGATATGCATAAACTTCCTGAGGCAGGCTTTTTAAGGTTAAAACAAATTATAGGGGACAATAAGGCCAGCCCAGCGATACCGCCATTAATCCCTGTTGGTAAATCAACCTGGTGGGCGGGTGTTAAGTCTGGTCGTTTTCCATAGCCAGTGAAACTTGGCGCAAGAATGACGATGTGGCGAGTAGAGGATATTAAGGCGTTTATTGAAAAAGCTTCGTCTAAAAGGTGAAAACAGATGGTGAGATTTAGGTATAGGAATTTTTATCTCCAGGTGAAATATATAGAGCGACTTGGTAAAATATTAACACTTCGCAAATATATTCAAAATATACGCGTCATACAAACAGGAGTTTCGCACTTTTAAGTCAGATGTTTTAAACTATCGACCTTGTTGGGTTGTTGTATAAATATCGAGCGATGTCAAGGCATAGATGTACAAAGGAGCTGTATAAAGCATTTATTCAAGCTAGCAGTGTTAGATACTCAGGCTTAGCACTATCGGAAGTGAGCCCCTCAGAGCTATCCCATGACAGCATTAGTCGTTGGTTAAAAGCCATCGAGCTTCGTCCACGTGATATATGAACAAAAGCAAAAACACACATAGAGGCGAATGAGCCTTGCTTATTAATCGCAGACGATACAGTTCTCTCAAAAGAGCATAGCAAAAAAATAGAGTTAGTTAATTATCAATACTCAGGCAATGCCCATGATGTTATAGCTGGCATTGGCCTTGTTAACCTTGTTTGGTACGGGCTTCTACAAAATCAATCAGTACCTGTTGACTACCGAGTTTATGATAAAGACACTGATGGTAAAACTAAAAACACTCATTTTTGTGAGATGTTATCTCTTGCTAAAAAAAGAGGGATAACTCCAACCGCGGTAGTTATGGATGCTTGGTATTCAAGCTTAAAAAACCTTAAAGCTATCCGTGAACATGGCTGGGTTTGGGTAACCCCATTGAGAAAAAATCGCATTGTTAATCGAAACGTTCAATTAGGAGAGCTGGATATACCAGAAGAAGGACTTGTTGTTCACCTACGTGGATATGGCTGGGTTACTGTTTTCAAGTTTGTGGCTAAAAATGGTCGCATTGATTATGTAACAACAAACGGTATTGAGCGATGTCAGGCCCGTACTGGCCGGTCGCAAAGAAACCATATTTGCATGGCTATTATAGCTTGGCTTGACAAGCATCGCAGAAGAATAAACGAAAGGTTAACTTTTTATCAGCAGGATTGGAATGTCATCAAAGATAGTATTACCGCTGGAATCAACGAAATTATGGCTTACACTTAAACTCTAAAGTGTGAAACTCCTGTAGTTATTTCTACCTGCCTCAGGGTCAACTAGACGAAATGCTTCACATCGTTTATCCTCAACGCGGAAATTTAACGGTATGGAATAAGGAGAAAATGATGTTAAAGAAAGTTTTTGTTGCAGGGTGTGGTTTATTTTTCCTGAACGTGTCTTTTGCCTCAGATATTACCACTCAAGTTTTTTCAGCACGGGCTTCTCAATTAAAAATTGGCAATACTCAAGGAAATTATGCGGACTTTTCAGGCTCTTGGGTGGGTAGTTGTCATGTAAAAGGGGAGAGCATTGCTGACAGTGAAAGTACACTAGATATTGAAAACAACGATAAGGCTTTACTAGTAAATGGTGTATATTTAGGTATAGGTGCGAAAAACTCGATGGGTGTCAGTGATGCTAGTAACTCTGGTAGCACCCAAAATATAATTGCCTGGAATGACACAAAAACAGCTTTATTATTTGATATTTCTGGAAATGTTGCTCATTTTTCTAAAGGCGGTGCCAAAGTCAAATCTCAGCAGTTTTTATATAAAGCAACTTTTAAAATGAACGGAGATAGTGAGCTTATTTTTGAAGGAAAAGGACTTTCTAGTAAAAAAGAAGGGTTCAGCAAAGGAACGTTTATCTGTCGTTATACACGTAGATAAAAAAATCTCGTAAAGTGGATTGTTTATGCTTTCAATATCTAATCCACTTTTGCATGTTCTGGTCTAATTGAATTGGACACTTTTGTTAGGGAAAATAACAATAACTAATAGAGGTTCCTATGACAGAGAAAAGACGGTTAAACAAACATTATCCAGAAGAGTTTAAGCAAGATGCTGTATCGCTTGTTTTAGAGCAAGGATATACAGTAAAGCAAGCAGCTGATGCAGTGGGAGTTGATACAAAGCTTATTTATAACTGGAAGAATAAAATAGAGCAAGGAAATAGACCTGACGCACTTAGCGCAACAGAGCGCTCAGAGTTGATTTCGCTCCGTAAAGAAGTTTAAAACCTACGCATCGAGAAAGAGATATTAAAAAAGGCGTCTGTAGGTTCATCTTTTGCAATAAACCCACGGATTTGCTCAACAAGTTCTTCGGCAAAGATACTTTCTTGCCCGCGCTCAGCGTCGGGAACCTTTCTAAAATCAGCAATGATTTCTAAAATATCATCTAATAAGGTTGGCATAATTTTTCCTCTCTTATAAAAATAAACGATTAATCTCGTGGGTTTAAACCCATTACTTAAACTTTGGCTCCAATACCTTTAACTGCAGCTAAGGTGTCTACTCTATCCACATCACCAGAAGCCTGACCTTCAGCAAACATCCTTAAGTTATAGCGGCAGCGATAATTAGTTTCATGCATGGCATGAGCAACACGTGCTCGATAACCAACCATGGCTTTATCAGTTGAATCATTATCACCACCATCGAACTGTTGACGACACTGCTGCGCATGCTCTTGCTGAAAGACTGTAATTTCATGAGCACTAAAGCCACAAACTCGCTTTAAATCATCGAGTAACGTTTCTTCAGATAAATCATCACCTAATGGAGGGTTAGGAAGCGCGACAATTGTCTTATCCTCACTTTTTTTACTTAACTCCTGTGGTGGCAGTGGAACCAGTGGCGCATCAGCTGAATTTAAACAACAACTTAACTGAAATAGTTTTTTCACCGTTGCAGTTGAGGTTGGAGATAGCAACGGCTTCTCACCTAGTGGACTTAAGCTTGAAAGTTTTGCAAGGTTTCGCTGGTAGGTTTCTAAATCGAATAAGAAGTTCTTTAATATTTGCACCATGAATGCACCGTCAACTTCGACGTGACTCTCGATATAGGCATAATCTGCTTGAGTTAGTTTAACGAGTTCAAACTCAGCAATTTCTTCGTTAAATACACCTTTTTCTTTGATATGCAAAAAAATAGCTTGAAGCTTAGCGAGCTTATCTAAGGTGCTGTTATCATAAAAAGCCAAGGGCTCTGGTAATGCTTCTAATAAGATATCGACGATATAATTAGCATGCTCATTAATGCAGTCCATCATTTCACGCTGGAAAGCCACCGATAAATCATTATCATCTTCATCGATAAAATGGTGGGCCAATTTAATGACCGAATAGACCGCTAATAAGCCAGGAAACTGCTTGTTATAGTGAAAGTGTGTATGCCAGCTTCCACCTTTAACTGGGTGATAATGTCTTAATAATTCAGGCCCATTAAACAAGGTAAACTTCGAGTTGGAGTATTTGTATCCTGCATGATCAAGCGCTGGCGCATAAGTGATTTCATTTGCACTCACTTTTAATGGCGCATAAGGGTCAAAATGCTCTTCGTTGCTAGGATTCCACATCGTAGCCACAAGGCAAGCTAAAAAGCGGCGGCCTATATCAGTGGGTTTAGGATAAAGAACGATGTGGTTCGTACCCACCTCAATATAATCGAGTACATTATGCTCTGAAAATTTGTGGGTCCAAAGCTTCTTAGAGAAATGCGCTAAGTTCCTGATACTACGCTCAACGGGGAATTCAACAAGGTCTGGCATTTCCTTATTGAGTACTTTAAAGATTTCAGCGGTTTCTTCTCGACCATAAACATCATGAAGGTACTTAACTGCTTCGCTGAGTTCATGAAGCTCATAGTCACTTCTTGTCATAAACGCTCTAACAGCTTCTACACCAAAGTGACTTTCCAGTGCTTTAATTGCATCAGTATATGTCCACATACAAATTCCATGGTTAAATTCCACACAGTTTGTACATGGTAATATAAAACCCTTAAGTGAACGTTAAGTGTGCAGCTTGATAATTAATTGCCCCACATATGGGGTGTGGTATGATTATAATAGCTTTAGGTAGAGAAGCAGGTTGGACGATGTTCATCAAATGCCAGTCTTAACTCAGCGCCTTGACTGTCAGGGGTAACTTTATTTGATAAAGAGAGTGAAATTCCATGTTCTTTTAGTAGCTTATGAAAGTCTTTTAACCCTTCACCGTCGCCGCCATAAAACCTTCCTGCTCCTTTATTTTCAGGAGCAATATCACTGATGGTATATTTAAAGCTGCTCTCTAAACCCGGAAAGCCACCGGCATTATCCGCTATCAATAGAACCGCCTGTTTTGAGCATTGTTTTAAGGTCACGGTTATTTTTAAAGCCTCACCTTCCTGATGTGGCTGCTTAGCAAATGCATCGTAACTATTACAAACAACCTCAAGAAGCTCCAGCTCAAAGTCGCCTGGCACACATTGTTTGATGTTACTAAGACTATTACGAATAAAATTAGCTATTTTCTCGGTCACAATTAGCGGATGGTAAGGATCTGTTTGAGAGCGGTGAGTAAAATTACTTTCTGTGTCTTTGGTTACAGGGATAGAAAATTCTTGGCTAGCAAGCACCTTAGGTGACGCTTTTTCAAAAAAACCAGGCACTACTCTGACTCCCCGTTGAAACAGATTGCTCTATTTTAGAGCTTATAGTGACATAAATCAACCACTCTAATGACTCACACTAGCGTCTCCAGGGCAATCTTCAGGAATAGCCGCACGCCGAGGATCTCCTTGAGCCAATAGGATCAACAGCTCACTTGCTCTAAGCTCAGCTGTTTTACCAGCACCACCTGGCCACCAGGCAAGACTACCTTTGCTGAATCGTTTTTGGCACAACCAAAATCCACTCGCATCGTAAACGAGTAATTTGACTGATGTGCGCGCTCGGTTACTAAAGGCAAACACCGTACCACTGAATGGGTTGCAATCTAAATAATTCAGGCAAAGTCCCTTCAGCCCACAAATACCTTTGCGGAAGTCAACTGGCTCCACGGCTAACAGGAGCCGATGCTGGGGTGTTAATTGAAGCATCATTGACCTACGAAACTAGGGATTAAGGTTGCTACCACAGAAACTGGCAGAGCATGGATCTTTAATACACTGCCACACGGACGCTTCAATTCAATATCACAGCTTTGCTCTGTCGTTGAGCTTACCTGAGCATCAAGCGGTTGATGAGTATTACTGGACAGAGCTTCAACAAAGCTGACATTGCTAGGTGGATAACGGCTTTTTAGTTGAGATGAGCTGATCCCTAGCACCCTAGTGATCATTGCGCGAGGGTATTCATCAAGCAAGGGTGTCACCATATCCCATAAGTAGTCTGGTATCGGGCATCTTTTAGGTCGTTGCTCACGCCACTCGGTGAATGCTTCTTTTACTTTATCGATGGAATCTAACGGTTGTTGCATGGGTACCTGCCTCTGCTTGGTTAATGAGGCATGAAGCTTAACTTAGCTGCTTGTCCCTCGTCACGCACGCTTATCGAAACGGTACGAAACAACAGAAAAATCTGTCGGTTCATTTATTCGCAAACTTCGTATGGAGCTCTCATTT
>JAUICE010000110.1 GCA_030428185.1 Gammaproteobacteria bacterium | reverse complement strand
AGAAGGTATTGGCCTAGCTGCAGTTTCATTAATTCCTATAGTTGGGTTTGAAAAAGTAGCAGCTGTTGCATCATATCTAACAGGTGGCCTTACAGAATTCCTAGCTGAATCTATGGGAACTCTGGGTACGTGGATGTACGAAGAAATGATAGCGCCAATTATTGATGTAATTCTTCAAGCCGGTAGTAACGAAACTGCATCATTGGTTATCGAGCACGCACCACAGGCTTTAGGTCTAGGTTAATAACCTAACTGACTGAGTATAAAAGAATGTAGATAAGCCGTGCTCTTTGCACGGCTTTTTTATTAAAAAAATTTATGCAGTGAGGCTTTATGACTAAATCAAATTTCGGAAGAGTAAATTTCCATGAAAGTGTAAAAAATGTATTTGCAAGAAAAATATCGCATGTATTATTTGAGCAAGACATGATGCCAGTTGCAAAAGATTTTAATGCTGATACAGAACAAAAATTAGCGGGTCTTATCGCAGACATCCAGTCTCACGGTTCTGCCGAGGATATTCAAGGCATTCTTCACTACTATGAGGTAGATAAGCATATACAACATTTAGTCAGACAGTTTCAAGATTACTCTGAAGAAATCGCAAGTGATTTGGACGAATTTCTAGATGTTTTTCTAAAAAATAAATTGGCGGCGAATACCGCTTTTGAGAATATACGCCATGGTTTTTACAAAAAATTAACTGGTGACTCTGTATACGCCATAAGTATCGCGCTACTTATCATGCTTAAGAGGGAAAAAGATGAGGATATTTCTGGCTTGTTTGAAAAAGCCGCCGATTACCTAAACACCCCTATTTACAGACGTAATCCTATAATAAATCCTGTAAAAAAACTTTTCTATCTTGCAACAGATGAACTATGGAATGAAATCATAACAGCACATGAAAATGGGGAGTTTAAGTCGCAACTTAACGAATTCAGTAAAAACATTAAAGGTAGTAACTTGGTAAAGATACTGGCCCAATTTATAAGTCGCGGAGAAGCTCGCGTAATTGCATTATTAATGCTTACTGCTGCAAAAAACTTTACTGTAAATCAGTACAGACGTTTGACAGATACGTTTAAACTAGCTCAAGAGTCATTAGCCGAACAGAGTGCCTACTTAACAAAGCTACTATACAACAGTGGAGGTAACGTATCTACCAGATCAATTTTTTATGAAGTGGAATTTGGCGATCAAGAAGCGCATACTTTTGAAGACGCCATTAAGGACATATCAACAAGTATATCAGCACATATGGATCCCATAGTAGCGGAAACAGGATATGTAATCCATAATATGTTGGAAAATCTAAGCCTTAATGAATTTAAACGCATTCCACATACGCTGTCTGAAGTAAGCAGGCCGTCAGTATAAAAGCAAACTATACACAACAATTAAATTTACATAACTGTTGATTTTTCAATCATTTTTGTGTAGTTTAATCATACAATCGAGTAGGAAGCAGTCATGGCAATATTAACAAGGTTTTACCACTCACTAAACATTTCCGCTAGAAAGCGCGCGGTTGCAAGAGATGTGGATGCGGAATAAACAACACGTTTGATTCAAAAACAAACCCCACATATATTGAACGATTATTAAAACAACTGTCGAATATAACCGCACCGGAAGCGCGGCAGGCGTTATACGAGAAATTCTCAAAGATCGAATTCGGGCTTAAACCCGCAGAAAAAGCCGTTATCACGGTGTTAAAAGACATTGACGCAGCAGGCTCCGCATTTAGTAATGACCCGGCTGGCACATTAAAAGCCATTTTGGATAAAACACCCATTATAGGGGAAGAGGACAAACGCCTTACCTTAGGTGATGTTGTTGATTATTCAAACACCATCATGCCCAAAATCCTTTTATTAGCATCGATTGCGAATCCATTACTAGCCGCCAAAATTGCAGCGGCTATGATTGGCCTTAATGTAGCCCGTGACAAAATTGACCCGAAAACAGACATTGAAGCCACGGCAGAGAGCCTGATCAAAATGGAGAAAAAGGCTAACAACACACTTGCATCTATTGCGAGAGCAGTCGGCTTTTATAAATGGAATCTATTTTACCCTGCCAAAATGGCATTAACCGCAAAGGTTGCTGTTTTAACGGCCCTGCAGATCACTCTGGATCAATCTGCAGGCGTTAATGACGACAAAGAACCTGTAACAAACGAAAGCCTGACAGAAGAGCAACAAGACGCAGCAAAAGAAATGACAGAATATCTTTTTGGCGATAGCAATCCATCCGGGTTATCAAAAGGTGTAAACAAATTTATTCGTAGCTTCACAGAAAACCCGTCATTACTATTTCTGATTGCGGCAAACAATCTTTATGCCGTTGCACCGGCACAGGCCACGGCCCTTATTCAGGAAGTGGCCGCACGTGGTGGCGGAAATCTTATTCAAGCGGCATATGAGTACTTAAAGGCCGATCCGGAACAACGCCACAAACATGGTGAATTGCCACTGGAAAGCATGCCAATTCCGGAAGAATTGCAGGCAGAAATTATTGACGCGGTTGAAAATCCAGGAGCCATGGAACAAGCACCGGATATTGGTGATCAAGCGGGTGTAGCCGTGTACAGAGTGTAAATATTATTTAAAAATTTGGATTT
>JAUICE010000054.1 GCA_030428185.1 Gammaproteobacteria bacterium | reverse complement strand
ACATCAGGCACTATTGATGCCATCGATTTCTCACCACTACTGATTGCAACTGATGCCGATGGTGACACCGCAACTCTTAATCTCGCTGGACAATTTGCCATTACCATCGAAGACGATATCCCCGTTGCTGAAATCTCTGTAAACCCGAACACTGAAGTTCGTCTTGATGAAACTAGAGCGAACTCAGAGCAATCTCAGGGTGACTTACTTGCAAATGATGAGTTAAATCTAAAAGCAGAGGCAAACGCCATTGGCTATGCTTCTATCACTGGACAAACCTTGTTAAATAATAATAGTCAAGTTGGTAGTGATGAGTTAGGACATGATGTTTTCTCTCTAAGTGTGGTTAGTGCAGACACAGGACTTTTTGATAGCCAAAGTGGACTGGAGGTAACATTATACAATGTCAATGGGGCTATTATTGGTCGCGCGGGAAATTTCGATGTCTTTAAAATAACTATTAACGCTAATAATGGTGATGTGGAAATTAACCAATATCGTGCTGTTAAACATGACAACCCTAGTGATCATGATGAATCCAGCACGCCAGCAACAATTGCACCCAATGTTTTAAACCTCGTATACCAGTTAGTTGATGAGGATGGAGATATAGAAAGCAGCAATATTGATTTAGGCCCAATTATCAAGTTTGAAGATGATGGTCCAGTTATTGATCCAATACATACCTCATCCCTAGATAATGCTGCAAACAGCACTATAAGTGGACAGCTAAATTATGATGCTGGTAGTGATGGTTTGCAAGATATTAACTTTGTTATCAGTCAAAGTGAAACATCATTAACTCACCAAGGACAGTCCATCTATTTACACCTTAGTCAGGATGGTAATACTATCGTCGGATCAACCGATATAAATGGACAAGATGCAACCCAGCAAGTCTTCAACATAACGCTATCTACCACAGGTGCGTATCAAATACACTTTGATAAAGCCATCGATAGCGAAGTTAACTACGAGTTTGGTGATTTCGAGTCAGTTCTTGGTGAAACAGGAGACGGCGCTTTTTGGTTGAAAATGGATTCCTTAGATAGCCAATTAGATAATCAAGATCTATTGATAACACCGATTTCAGATGCCAACCTTCAAGAAGACGACTTATCGATTAAATATACAAACGATCAAAAAGGCCTGGCTGTCAGTGCAAACTGGATTGATTCTAATGGATCAAATTATGAGCCAGAAGGTATAAGATTTGACTTGGTCACTAACCTTAGTAATAACAACACACCGTATTCACAAAATACTCCAGGATCTTATACATATGGGAAACACTATCATGCAAACTCCGGTCGAATTAAGCTTGAAAGTGTGTCAGGAAGTGGAGTGGTTAGCGTCTTACTTGCCGTCTTTGCCTATAATGATGCAAATTCCAGCGAGCAACTCATCTCACTAAATGATCTTAATATTGTGATACGCGATGCTAATGGAGATGCGATTGATATTGCAAATAATCCAGATATTAATTTATCCATGACCAATGATGGCGTTATCATCTCAAATCTTCAGGCCTACTATACAATAGAATTTGAAAGTGACTCCGACTTTAATGCTGTAGAAATCGTACATGCTGAAGGAGAAGACTTCACATTACACGATGTTGCTTTCCAAGTGCCTCAAGAAAACACCCTTTCGTTACCCATTCAAATTATTGACAACGATAACGATGTCGCACAAACAGAGCTAACTATCACCTTGAAAGATGGTGTATTTATCGTCGGTGATAATGTCAGTGACATTCAAGGAGAAACAACCCCATACGTTGTCACTAATGAATCTGGTGAGATTATTGGTACTGATGCCACGGATATCTTAGTTGGTGATAAAGGAGGCTCATCTCTAGAGAATGTCGATACTAATATTTTAATGATATTAGATACATCAGGAAGTATGAGTGCAAATATTTCCTTTAATGGCCAGCAGATTTCACGAATTGATGCATTAAAGCTTGCTGTCGGTAGCTTTTTGCAAGACTTAGAAGGTAGTCAGGCACAGAACGTACGAGTTCATTTAGTTGAGTTTAATACTAACTCAAGAACTATTGGCACATTTAACCTCATCACAGATGGATCAGCTCAGGAAAATGAGCTACAAAATGCTTTAAATCAACTCGACAGCCTAAGTGATGGTGGATATACCAACTATGAATCAGGATTGCAGCGCGCTATCGACTGGATAGATAGCAATCAAACCCTTCAAACTGGTAATCAAGTTATTAACCAAGCCTATTTTATTTCTGATGGTAGGCCTAATCACGCCCTAGAAGAATTGAATGGTCAAAATAGCTATAACCAAGTGGAATCAAGAAGCACTGATGCAGCAATGAATGAAGTTTTAGGTATCAATCCTTCTGGAAATGATAATGGCGATAATAGTAATGAGGTTGCATATATCGAGCAAAACTTTGGTGATATACAGGCTATTGGTATCGCCTTAGCACCAGAATACCTCGCAAGACTCGATCAGATAGAGGGCGAAGCCTACAATTCTGGTTACGCTGATAATGCAGAAACAACTGAAGCCTTTACCAATATCCTTGCAAGCTTAAATCCACTATCAGATTTGGCTGAAGCTGGAGGAGATACAATCGAAGGCGGTGAAGGTAACGATCTTATCTTTGGTGATGTGTTAAATACTGATCAGCTAGCAATCGATCAAGGGCTCAATACAGCTAAAGGAGCGGGCTGGCAAGTTTTTGCTGAGCTTGAGCAAAATGATCCAACCTGGGATCGAGAATCAACTATAGAATATATCAAAAACAATAGCACTGAACTTGCCCAAGAGACTGAGCTCAATGGCAACTTGCGCTCAGGTGGTGATGACACTCTGAAAGGGGGAGGTGGTGATGATACTATCTTCGGACAAGAGGGCAACGACACTATCAATGGCGGCAAAGGTGAAAACACCTTGAGTGGAGGCTCCGGCAATAACACCTTTGAATTCGATATGCTTGACCTAGACGCTGACACTGTCAATACCATTATTGATTTTGACATCAATAAAGATGCGCTTAGTTTTATCAATGTAAGTGACGAAAACAATATGGTACAGTCCATCGACTCCGTCAATAATACCGACCTTCAAGTAACCATGAACAATGGAGCACAGATTATCATCGAAGATTTTGGCGCCCTACCTCCTGGTGCAAGCGGACTTGGTGACTTACCAGGACTCGATGTCCAGGTTGATGTTGTTTAGCTTCTAATCCGATAAAAAGGCTCAAAATATTACATTTTAAAAAATTTTGAGCTTTAGTATTTAGCGTATCATGAAACTAGTTGTCTCTATGACTCGTTGTCTCCTATACTTTAATAACAGTTACTGCCTTATAGATTTTACATGGCTAGAAAAGCTTTTTCATGGAATATACCAGCATCAGATGATGAGGATACTCTACTTACTTGCTTAGAAGTATTAACTCGATATTACAAATCACCATGCTCAAAAAAAACACTAATAGCAGGCCTGCCACTAGAAGATAACAAACTTACACCCTCACTATTTATTCGTGCTGCCGAGCGCGCTAACTTAGAAGCTCATATTTCACAAACCGCTCTTAGCGATTTAAAAGTAGGAACACTACCTGCTGTACTTATTTTAAATAGTAACGAAACGTGTCTCCTTGTTGATATCAATGATGATTATGCGCGCGTGCTCTACGCAGAGACTGGGGGAGGGCTAATATCTGTTAAGTTAAATGAGCTAGAAAAACATTACAGTGGTGTGTTAATTTTTATCAAGCCTATCTACCAACCTACCATACGCAGTAAAGATACTCTAAATCATCAAGGAAAAAACTGGTTTTGGCGGGTATTATTTAAAGCCTGGCCCGTATATGCTGAAGTACTGTTTGCATCCGCCTTAGTCAATACCTTTGCTTTGGCTGTACCACTGTTCGTCATGAATGTTTATGACCGAGTCGTGCCAAACAATGCTATAGAAACACTATGGGTATTGGCTATAGGTGTCTTTATAGTCTTTTTTTTCGATTTTACTTTAAAATCACTACGCGCGTATTTTATTGATGCCGTCGGAAAAAAAATTGATGTTGAACTTTCAGCAAAAATATTCACTCAAATTCTGGGCATCAAGATGTCTGAGCGGCCACAATCCATTGGTGCGCTTGCAAATACCGTACAATCCTTCGAAATATTTCGCGACTTTATTACATCAACCACCATAATGGTGCTCGTTGACTTACCTTTTGTACTGTTGTTTATAACCATAATCAACTTAATTGGTGGTCCAATATATATCATTCCTCTTACAGCCTTACCTATTGTTATTTTTGTAGGCCTTATTTTGCAGTGGCCGATGATACAATTAACAAAGCGCTCTTATCAGCTATCTGCAGAAAAACAAGCGACATTATTTGAGGGGCTTTCAGGGGTAGAAACCATAAAAAGTTTAAGCGCTGAAAGCAATCTTCAGTCACGCTTTGAAACCATTACAACAAATAGTGCCAAAATTGGAAGTAAACTGCGCGTGGTTAACAATCTAAGTATTCATTTTACGATGATCTGCCAACAGCTAGTCACTGTATTGGTTGTCATCTACGGTGTTTACTTGATTGGTGAGGCAAAACTCTCTATGGGTGCACTGATAGCATGTACTATCTTAAGTGGTCGTGCAATTGCTCCTATGTCACAAGTTGCAGGATTAATTACTCGCTACTATCAGTCCATCAACGCGTTACGAGCAATTAATCAAATCATGCAAAAAAACACTGACATTGATAATACAAAACGTTATTTACATCGTCCAAATCTCGAGCCCAGTGTTGAGTTCAAACACGTATATTTTAAATATGGCAAGCAACAAGTAAGTAGCTTAGAAGATATTAACTTTGTTATTAAAAGTGGTGAAAAGGTTGGCATTATTGGCTCAGTCGGAGCTGGAAAAAGTACCATATCAAAACTAATTATGAAGTTATACGAGCCAGATGAAGGCAATATTCATATTGGCAGTATTCTACAACAGCAAATTAATCCGTCTGATTTACGGTATCAACTGGGTTATCTCCCACAAGAAGTCACACTATTTTACGGTTCGATTAAAGATAATATTGCCTATGGCGCAAGAACAACCACCGAGCAAAAAATTATCCAAGCGGCACACCTTGCTGGTGTTGATTTATTTATTAAAAATATTTCAGAAGGTTATGATTTTCAAGTAGGTGAAAATGGAAAATATCTATCTCTAGGTCAGCGTCAATGTATCGCGTTAGCCAGGGCTCTTCTACTTGAACCAAAGCTTGTCATTCTAGATGAGCCTTGCTCATCTATCGATGTCATCACAGAGCGCTATATCACAAATCAATTAAGAAGCTATCTAAGCAAAGAAAAAACGCTCATACTTTCAACCCATAAATTATCCTTACTCACACTTGTTGATCGCGTTATTGTCTTAGATAAAGGACGCATCATACTTGATGGACCTAAAGAAAAGATTATTCAAAAGCTAAAAATGGTACAACAAAGACAAGCTAATAGAGATAAAAATGAATAAGAAAAAATTGAACCTTTTAAATGATGCTAATCGGCAACTTATCAGCGGCCCATCTACATTTAGCCACATCTTATTTGCTGTTATCTTTGTTTTTATCATTATTTCACTCATCTGGGCTAACTATGCCATTCTAGATGAAGTCACCACAGGTCAAGGAAAAGTGATTCCCTCACAAGAAGTACAGGTAATTCAAAATCTTGAAGGCGGTATTGTGAGAAAAATTCTAGTTAAAGAGGGGCAAATTGTTCAAAAAGACCAAATCTTAATGCAAATTGACGATACGCGATTTCAAGCAAGCTACAAAGAAGCACAAAAGAAAATGGCTAGCCTTGAGATTGATATTTTAAGACTTACCGCTGAGCTCAATGATAAACCTTTTGAAATTAGCTTAGAATTAAAAAAAGAAAATCCATCTTTAACTGAAGCTAAAAAGCTTCTTTATGAAGCAAGAATTGCCGAGCTAAATGAGCTCAAAAACGGTTTATCACTCATTCAAAAAGAAGTTAAAATGACTGCCCCCCTAGTTAGTAAAGGAGCGGTGTCAGAGGTCGAGCTGCTGAGAATTAAACGCTCTGAAAACGAACTAAAAAGTAAAATCCTCATCTTTAAGCGCCAAGCACTTAGTGAACTAAACCAAGCAAAATCTGAATTAAGTGCTTTAAAAGAGTCTTATGTTGACGATAAAGAGCGCGTCACCCGAACCACAGTTAGAGCACCACTAAAAGGCATTATTAAACAAATTAAAATCAATACAATTGGTGGTGTCATTA
Organism: Gammaproteobacteria bacterium; assembly: GCA_030428185.1. Classification (GTDB taxonomy): domain Bacteria; phylum Pseudomonadota; class Gammaproteobacteria; order Legionellales; family Legionellaceae; genus JAUICE01. Next base: position 7,979 of record JAUICE010000054.1, on the reverse strand, counting down.
AGCCTGGTATGGATATTTTAGAAATTGTTCCCTTGGATGACACGCTACTCATTGAAGCAAAAATACGCCCCCAAGATATAGGGTTTATTCATCCACAACAAAAAGCAATGGTAAAAATCACAGCATATGACTATTCAATTTATGGTGGGCTTGAAGGAAAAGTAGAGCATATTAGTGCAGATACCATCGTTGATGACAAAGACAATAGCTATTATCTTATTCAGGTCAGAACCAATAAAAATAACCTAAAAGGAAAACATAATGACGGATCTTTATACATAATTCCTGGAATGCTAGCATCAGTAGATATTCTAACGGGTAAAAAATCTGTAATGGATTACCTACTAAAACCCATTTTAAAAGCAAAAGAGAAAGCGCTTAGAGAGCGTTAAATCTAACCCCAGACACAATAAAATAGTCAGTTATTAATATTTCTTTAATCTTTCTTTGATACACTCACCCATAGTAATTACATTTAACTGGGAATGTTCCAATGAAAAAGAAGCTCTATGAAATACTTGATATCGAAGAAGCTGCCACTGCTGAGCAAATCAAAAGCGCATATAGAAAGCTAGCGCTCAAGCATCATCCCGACAGAAATAAAAATAATGAAGATGCTGCTAAAGAGAAATTTCAAGAGCTACAAAAAGCCTATGAGATATTATCTGATAGCCACAAACGCCAGCAATACGATCGCGGTGAAATCGATGAGTCAGGACAGCCCATATTGACACAGCCTAATTCTAAGCCTTCTTATCAGCATTCTACTTATCAATCGCACAAGCACCCCAGAGCTCAGTCATCTTCAACCAATCATGCTAACCATAGACAAGGTGGTTCCTATCACAATAGCAATGAAATGCCTCGCCCAAGTAGTTTTTTCTTCTTCAATGATGAGCACAAAGAAGCGAGTGATTTTGAGGAGATGAATCAAAATTCTAGAGAAAGTACATTTTCTCCTTTTGACTTCTTTTCAAGTTTTGCCAGTCTATTTGAAGCCAAGCCCCAAGTGAATAAACATAAAGTTGAAGAAAAAGAAGAAACTTATCAAGCTGCTGATAATAATCAAGCTAGCGCTGAAATAAACTTTGACCAACTCTTCCTCAGCATGATTGTCTTGACTCTTGTGCTAAACAGTTATCATCAAGTGGCTGATAAACTCAATGAGCAGCAACCTTATGCACCTTTCGCTAGATGGTAAGAGACCATTAGCTCATAAAAAAAAGCCACAAATAAGTGGCTTTTTTTATACTTCAATATACCCAATTTATTTTTTAGTTAATATACCCCCTTCAAAATCTAAATTTTTTCTTTGTGATCAGTGAGGTTAAGGCATCGACAACTTTTTTGTCATAAAGTTTACCTCGATTACTTTGTAACTCTGCTAATGCCGCCTTTTTAGTTTTTTTGGGACGATAAGGACGATGGGTCGTCATTGCTTCATAAACATCAGCAACCATCACGATACGAACAGCCATTGAGATCTCTTCACCTTTCAAGCCTCTGGGATAACCGCTACCATCTAAACGCTCATGATGATTCGCAACAATATCGACAATTGGCCAGGGTGAAACAATATGCTCTACGACCTTCCCTCCAAAAACAGGGTGCTGTTTTATGATGCTAAACTCTTCTTTGGTTAAAACTCCAGGCCTAGATAAAATCTCTGAGGGAACTTGCATCTTACCTATATCATGCAATAAAGCACCATAGTAAACTCCCTTTGTAAACGCTTCTCCAAGCTGCATTTCTTCACACAGCGCCTTAGAAATTTTTGCCACCCGCCACTGATGATTAGCTGTGTATGGATCTTTTAACTCAGAAAGTTTACTCACAGTCATTAACGACTGCTTAAGCGTTTCCTCAACTTGTTGGTGATATCGATCTTTTATAACCTGCAGCTCTTCACGCATCAAAGCTCTTGCTAATAACTGAGCAATTACACGTAGCAAATACTCGCTATCTTTTGTCAAAAATCTATCAAAACAAGATTGATTGAATCCTAAAAATCCTAATAACTGCCCCTTCTCTATCATTGGGATAGCAGTAATCTCTTTTATATCAGCTAACTCTAAAGACTTTTTCTTTGCCTTAAATCCTTCCGGGAGCGGATCAGATACTGATAAGCACACGCTCTCCCCTGATTTAAGTTTTCTGCCAAGCCAGGAAAAATCTCTAACAATATCGAGTTCTCTTAATGTTTTTGGCAGAGTTTTTACTCCCTTTGCAACCCACTCATGAGCACAAAACAGGTACTGTGATGGTTTATCATATAAATAAACATGGGCTCGACTAACAGCAAAAAATTGCCCTATTTTATTTAAAATAAAATCGATGCTATCAGCCACACTCTCACAGTTAAGCAGAATTTCTGACACATCAGAAACCAAAACCTCAGACTCTATCTTTTGTCTTAGCTGCGACTCCAAAAGTTTCTGATGTGATATATCATGAACTAATGCTACTATGCACCACTCACCATTAATTTCTACGCCTCTAGCACTTACCTCAACAGGAAACTTGTTACCACCTTTTCGGCGATGATAACCACTGATGCGAAAAACACTGGTGCTAGACATACTTTTCCACATTTTTTTAAGCTTATAGGGTGTAAGTCCTACTTCTATATCAAATACAGACTTTTTTAAGAGTTCTTTTTTACTGTATCCCGTGCTAATGCAGGCCTGTTTATTAACGAAAGAAAACGCTCCACGCCTATCATGGACAAAAATAGCATCTACGGTGTTTTCAATCACCGTCTCTGAGAATCGCTTTTCATTCTCTAGTTGTGCCAGGAAGGTCTCTCGCTGAGTAATATCTTCCAACAAATGTACTGAATATTGGTAAACGCCGCGGCGAATGACTGGAAATGAGCGAGAGTAATACAATTTATTTTTAACAGACAGAACCTCTCTACATTCCTTCTGTTTTTTTAGCGCCTCTAAACATCCTTTCAATGGAGCTCGCTTTCTAGGAAACACTGAGTAATACTTTTTACCTAAAACTTTTGTTTTAGAAACGCCACACAATTGAATATAAGCTCTATTGACATAGATAAGCCTAAAGTCAGCATCATGAACAAAAACAGGATAGTTGATAGCATTTAAAAGCTCATAAAAATCAATAGTAGACTGGCTCTTCATTACAGCCCTTTTCCCAAAAACCCCTCACATTGAATAAGTATAGAGCACAAATAAGATAATGTGCTACGTAAAATCAACACGTTAGTACAATGAAGCTCTAGAGCTTATAAAAACATAAGATAAATGTAAGAAAAAAGACAACAATGAAGATAACATGTTGTTTTAGATGATATTTTAATTTTTATGATTTTTATAAAACAACTAGTTTAAAAAGCTATACGCCCGATCTTTGGCACGACTGACCACCGTTAAGACGGTTTTTTTAGCTAAACTTAACAAAACATTATCTAGTATAGGGAGGAGGAGGGGCTGTAAGCATCATATCCGGCTCGCTAAAATCAATATAATCATAAGACGGTGGCTCTTGCTCTTGGTCAGCTAGACCTATCAAGATCTGATTGAGTAGACGCTGATATTCTTCCAAACTACTTAGTGGAATTACTGCACTGATATCGTAAACTCTTTTTGGTTTGAAGAAGTTATATAAACGGGTCAGCGCTCCAGGATGAGCATGCCGCGTATATTGAGGGGCATTGCGACAATTCTCTATTAATTCATGAGCATCTTGTAAAATAAGCCCTTTAGCTGCCTCATAATCAATCACCGTATTTAAATTCAAATTAAACCAAGGACAGCTCTCTTCAAGAAAAGCTTTAGCCCTCTTAAAGCGCTTTAGACAATCAATCACTTCAATTAATAGAATACTTTGAATAAATGGTTCATCTTTAAAATGATCGCTTAACTCACGATATTTTTCATATAATTCATGAGTATATTGCATCAATTTGAGAAGACGATCTTGATCCAGCTGAAAGTCACATAAGACTAGTCTTTCGAAGCAAGTTAGCTGCTGCACAATAGGTGAAATACTGGGATGAGAAACAATATGTTGTCTCAAGCTGTTGCGCTTATGCTGCTCCGCTTGAGGATATAATTTTTCAAGCTTTTTCTTTATACGAGTTAATCTTGTCACTGGCAGGCTCTCCCATCACATTATCATGCTACTTAACACTTATTGTAAAACTTTTAAATTAATTGAACAATTTTAACACAAAAATAGCCGGAGAAGCAAGAGACAATAGACAGATCGTACAAATATAAACCTATTCGCGCGGATAAAACTCAGAGTTATTAGGTCAAATGAGTGTTTCAAAGCAGCTTGGTTACATACCCAATGGAAATGAATATGCATCTTCACTTCCATTGGGTATAGGGATGCTTTGAAGGTTATTGCATAATGCATGTTTTTGAGCTTTGGCAAATGCTACTTGTGGCTTATGAAATTACCAAAGAATTAGCAGACTTTCTTAATAACTGGTTATTGCCTAACTTTGAACTCTGTTGTTAATTCACTAAACTTTACTGGTTTTGAAAAATAATATCCCTGAATAAGATAGATGCCCATATCTACAAGCTTATCGAGCTGCTCTTTAGTCTCAACACCCTCAGCTATAACCTTTTTATTAAGACTAATCGCAACATTATAAATACACTGCAATACTTTATTACCCGCTGAAGTATTCATATTCGTTACAAATTCTTTATCAACTTTAAGGTATTGGAATGGTATATGGGCGAGCTGTGATAATGAAGAGTAACCTGTACCAAAATCATCAATGGCAATTTCTATGCCCAACTTATTTAGCTCATCAAGTGTCTCGCGAACGTCATCATAATCTCTTATTAAATAACTTTCGGTAATTTCAAGGATAATATCTTTTAAAGGTATATTGGCATTTTTCAGTGTGGAGCATAAAAAGTTTGCAAACTCCGAATTTTTGATTAATTGTTTCGATGAGCAATTAATAGAAATTTTGAAATTATCTACATTATTACGACAGTCATTCGCAACCTTTTTAATAATTTCTTTACCAAGTAGATTTACAGTATTATTTTTTTCAGCAACTGAAATAAATTCTTCTGGAGGGATAACCCCCAAGCTAGAGTGCCATCTGCAAAGCGCCTCAATGGCTATACTTTTTTTGGTTCTAATATCAACTATTGGCTGGTAACTCATAAATATTTCACCATTACCCGAGGCTTTCATTAAATTACTTTTAATATATCGAAGTCGTTTTGCCCTTTCGCTAAGCGAATCAGTAAAATAACTAATACAGTTCTTACCTTCATGTTTTGACTTATAGAGTGCAATATCCGCATTAGACATGAGTTCATCCACATCACCACCAGCATTAGGAAAAATTGCAACCCCAATACTGCATGTGCTTTGAACTGTATTACCATCAATATCAAATGACTGATGAAGTGCGTGTATAATCCTTTCAGCAATTTCAACAGAGGTATCACTATCATCGATAAAACCAGACAGCACAGCAAATTCATCACCTCCCAAGCGAAAGACAAAGTCTCCACTCCTGCAAATACTTTTTAAAGTATCTGAAACCACACTAATGAACTTATCACCCACATGATGACCATATAAATCATTGACCTGTTTAAAATCATCAAGATCAATTAGCAAGAAGGCAAATTGACTTTGCGTTTTTATCGCTTGTTTAATTAATGTGTCACAATACTGATTAAAACTAAAACGGTTTTTGAGCTGACTTAGAGCATCATATTTAGCAAGATACTCAAGTTGAGATTCTTTGTCTTTGATGTCTGTTATGTCCCAGTTTACACCAATAACCTTTTTAGCTTGCCCATCTTCAAATATCACATCAGCAAGTGCTCTAATGACTCGTATACTTTTGTCGGGAAGGATAATACGAAAACTAGTATCAAACTTATTTTTTTGTGATATAGCTAACTCTAACATTTTAACTGAATATTTCTTATCAGCAGGATGGAAAGCCTTAAACCATACTTCATAATCACCAGTAAAATCACTTTTGTTGACTCCGTATAAAAAAAACATCGCATCATCCCATATAAGTTTTTTTGTTAAAATATTATACTCCCACACACCCACTTTAGATGCTGATAGAGCAAGCTCTAATCGCTTATTTAATGTTGCATGCTTTTTGGCTTGTCTTTTGATGTCTTTATTTAAAGATTTTGCATATTTAACCGCACTTCTCCTAGCCCCTGAAACTTGTATAAAAAGAATGAGTAGCAGGCTATCAATAATAATGCCTCCAAATAAAATAGCGTCAGGTTGATTGCTAGAGGTTGCCCTTATAAATGAACTTGTACTCCATAAATGAAATGTCCAAGTCCTACCATAAATCTGAATATTTACCTGTTTTTTATATTGCGCATCTTTATCATAATGTGGATCACTTGGTTGAAGTTCGTTAAAAAGAACTGCTTTATTATCTGATATCTTAATTGCAATATCTCTATTTCGCTGATCTAATGTACCACCCATCAGCTTTTTCATAATAAATGGCGCATAGACCATACCTAAAAAATACTTTTGGCGTTCCTTTGCAGTGATTAAGTTTTGTTTAGAATAAAAGGGAGCAAACAAAAGAAAACCTGGCGTTCTTTCCCTATCTTGTACCAAAACGATAGGGCCGGTTAACTGAGCCTTACCCGTTTGCTCTGCTTTAAGCGCAGCAGTAAAACGATTCCTCTCAAACGCCATATCTAAACCAACGGCCTGCTCATTGCCTTTTACAGGAATAATATAGGTAATAGGTAGTAAACGATGGTGATTATGCTGAGGATGTATTTTAAAGTCCTGGCGGGACTGTCTCTGCTCCTTTAAAAACTTAGCTGACTCCTCTTTACTAATGTTATAAATGACACCCATACCATTAATACCTGGATATTTAGTTAAAATATTTAAGCTATCTACATAGGATTTCCAGTTTGCATAAGTGACTTTATTATTGTCAGAATGAATTTTAGCAACGCCGCCCCATAAAGCATCTTCATACTTTTCAATTCGTTCAATCACTAAATGAACAAGTTGGCTCGCTTGTTTATCAAACTGCAATTGAATTTTTGCTGCAACTTGCTCTTTTGAATACCACCAGGCAAATATGGTTAACCCTAGTGATAAAAAGATGACGACCCAGTGTATAAGGTATAAAGAGCTTACGATATTTTTAGACGTTTTAATAAAACTTAGCTTGTTACTCAAAAGCAAACTCAAAAAGAAGGCATATTTTTTCAATTATAGAACAATTTGAATTAAACTCTGCTTGCTGCTTACACTTCGATATACTTTGCAAATATTTATTAAATATCAGTATGTTAGCACGAAATCTTGTGGGTTGGCCCTAGGGTCGGGTGAGGGACATGTCATACATCAGGTAAATGATTTTCTTGAAGACATGGCAAAATATTTGATAATTGTTCTCTGAGTTCATCGATTCTAACTGTAGCCCATTCTTTTAATTCACGAGAGTTTCTTGATATTGATAATTGATGCATGACAGGTATTAATCGATTGCGTAAATCCGTTAAATCAAAATCTATCTTTTCAGGCACCATATGAGATAAATCGATTTTGGTCATGGCCAAATAAGTCACAAGAGCTAGTTTTAGTTTTTGTCTATCCAGTGATATTTGAGTTAAAAGGTAGTGTGCATCGAACCAGTCACGACTAGCGCTTCGATCAAATAATGCCGATAGTTTACCTACGGCCAACTCATGAATATCTAAAACTGGACCGTTGATGCTTTTGTATTCATTAATATTGGGAGATTTCCAATCTACAGGAAACAAAGGCTGGCGATACATAAAGTTGATATCAATTTCGAGGGAGCCTCGCTGCCCTAATAAGCTTGGATAAAACCAAATCATTTTTCCACCGGCATGCCTCATCGGAGCACGGTGTCGATCAAATTGATTTTGCACCATGATTTTCTCAATCGCACCCATAATCATTGGCTTTTCTTCAAGCATCTTTTCACGTGAAATTGC
>JAUICE010000053.1 GCA_030428185.1 Gammaproteobacteria bacterium | reverse complement strand
GACTGCGCTCAACCTACAAGCTAACTATAAGATTTATTAAAACTGTCTATAACGTTAGACAAAAAGATTTACCTGTGGATAGAGAGATTAAATTTGAGTAATAACAAAGTCTATTGCGATAATTTAATCTCTTTAGGCCACAGTAAATATTGAAGTCTAAAAACTCGCATTATGAGAGGATAGGGGTATATCAAGACTAACATGTCGATAATAACAGCTCTGATAACTCTCTCCTAGGTGGAGTAGCAATTGCTTGCTTATGATGCCAAAAATGAAAAAAGCTTTTGTTGCTTTGATCTCTCTTTCTCGATTTAGGGAGTACTTGCTGCTCTGGAGATACTATTTCATCCTCAGATAAACAAATCGATTCGTTATCAACCTCTATGGGTTTTTGCTTTTTTAAATACAACTTGGCTGATAGTAATGCTATTGCTGTAATGAGCAAAATAGCTGCAGATACCGGCGGTGACACGAATAGCGTAGACATGACAATCATTGGGAATACCGTCTGCACAGAGAGACTAAACACAACACTTTTCTTCTGAAAAGAAATCATATGGTGATGATATTCTCTTTCTTGCCTTAAACTTTTTTCTTCAAGTAAAAGCATTCGCAGTCGATTTTTATCCGTTACAGATAGACTTTCCTGCGCCTTAAGTTCATCAAATTCACGTTGTAATTCTCTTTCTTTTATATCTAGTTTTTCGAGTCGTTCGAGCGTTTTGGCGACTTCATTCGAATAATCATGCCAAGACTGCACCATGGTGAGCCCCATTGCTCCAAGGCCACCGGCAATCATTAAACCATTGAGCGCCATATGACTTAATGCTAAAAAAGGCATTAGCGGTGGAAACAGTGGAGCAACAATTAAAAGCATGACGGGTAAAAAGGCAATGGCAATATTTCTTGTTACCTTTAGTGATTTTTTTCGATATTTCCACTCAAAATTTAGCGTTTCTAACTGCTCAGTTAGATATCGCTCTTTATGTTTATTATCAGTATCTATCGCTTGAGGACACTCACGATTTTGGCTTCTGACTCTAGCTAGCTCCATTTCAATCTGTTCTTTTTGTTGTCGATATTTTTTTTCCTCATCATGAAGTTGCCACATACTGACTAAGATATCAGCGGTCATTAAAATCACATTAAACACTCCACCAAAAGCACCTAAACGCTTAGCATGATCTGATGCACCTGAGATTAACCAAAATGCCGTCCCGAGATTAATTCCGCCCCAGATGATATCGTTTGTTATCACATATTTTCGCTTCTCCCACTCTATAGAGGCTCTCTTTAAAGGGGATAACAAAGCACGCTCTTCACGACTCATCCACGGTCCTGGTATAAGATGTTTTAAAAAAAGCAGCAAATGAAGCGTTAAGCGAATGAAGTAAAGAGAAAAGCTAAAAATACTCAAAAAATTCGCTGGTGTATCAAGTCGTTGAGATGCTTTCGGAGAAAAAGCTTCTGTGATCCCACTTAAGACACCGCCTCCTCCTCCGGCCCAAATCCAATAAAGTCGATACCAATTGAGTTCTGCTAACCACTTTCTTAAAGTTACGCTGGGGTACCTTGATATATCATCGGCAACACTTTTTATATCATCTTTTAGACAACTTAGCTTACAAGTTAGCTCTGATGAATCTGATGTTAAACCATATTCCGCTGGCGAGGATAATGCACCTAAATAATGGCTTAGTGTCTTTAGATAACACGCCTCTTTGGCTAAAAACTGTTTTCGATTGGCAACTAAGTGATAATTGTAGAGATATAGCTGCTCTTCAAAAAGATCTGAAATAATCGCTTGCCAATAGCAACGCTCATCTTCAGTCATATATCGAACTGCTTCGGGAATAAAGTTAGCCAGTAGTGCTTTTTTTAATACTAAGGATTGACTGCTTTCGCTATTATAGATCCTTTTTTGCTCCTGAACTTTCGATACATCTTGATAAAGTGATGGCTCAAACTCATATTTTCCTGATTGATATGCCGAAAACGCTCTATCATGCACAGAGCACATCATATCAATTTGAGTATTATTGTCACAATCAAAGAACCGCATTAAGTTGGACCAAATTTTTGCCTTAATGTGCATTTATAACACTAATGCGGTCTACATGGCAAGGGGTATACCCCTATCCTTCCGTAATGCGTGTTTTTAGACTTCAATATTTCCCTGTGGATAGAGAAATTAAATTACCGTAATAGACTTTGTTATTACTCAAATTTAATTTCTCTATCCACAGGGAAATCTTTGTGCCTAAAAACATGCATTATGAAAGGATAGGGGTATATGTCTTTTTTTGGCGCAAAAAGTTCTTTATGCGAATGATGAATGCATCATTTGAACAACGTAATTTATTGACTTAAAAGAAAAAAGCGATAGAATGGTCGATGCGAGGTTGGACTTGCTATGTGTCATTCCACTGGGCAAACAAGCGACACACTTGTTTGCCCTTTCTTTTTTATCTACACACTTAATACGCTGACTAAATAAATCTAAGCCCATCAAAAAATAGGCTTAACGACAATCAATGCATTACGCTCAGGACCTGTTGAAATCAAATCCACCGGTGTTTCCATAATCTCTTCTAAGCGCTTAACGTAATTAATCGCTTGTTTTGGTAGCGCATTCATATCACTAATATCTGCGGTATGCGTTTGCCAGCCTGGCATTTCTTCATAAATGGGTTTCATTTTAGAAAAATTAAGTGCATCTAAAGGTGGATAAGCATGCCGCTGCCCCGCTTCGTCCTCATAAGCGATACAGATTTTGATGGTTTCTAACTCATCCATCACATCAAGCTTGGTTAAACATAGAGAAGAAATGCTATTCACCTCAATTGCGCGCCTCAACAATACAGCATCAAACCAACCACAGCGTCTAGGCCGCCCGGTCACAGCGCCGAACTCGTGCCCTCTTCTCGCTAACTCCTCACCGACATTATCATGAAGCTCCGTAGGAAATGGTCCTCCACCCACACGCGTTGTATAAGCCTTAACGATCCCCAAAACACCATCTAAATAACGTGGACCAAAACCTGCACCGTTCACCACACTTCCGACACACGTATTCGATGAGGTCACAAAAGGATAAGTGCCATGATCAATATCTAAAAAACAACCTTGCGCGCCCTCAAATAAAATATTGTCACCCATACGTCGATGCTCATGCAATTTGGCACTGACATCGCTGGCCATAGATTTAATAAATTCACCCCAGTGAATACATTTTGCGTAGATTTCATCAAAACTGATGCCTGGCTCATTAAAATATTTAGTTAAAAAGAAATTATGGTATTCCAGCAATTCTTTTAACTGATGGCTTAGCCTTTCTTTATCAAATAAATCTTCAACTTTTAACGCGCGTCTAGCGACCTTATCTTCGTAGGTAGGACCAATACCTCTTCCAGTCGTCCCGATGGCTTGCGCCCCTTTGGCTTTTTCCCGCGCTTTATCCAGCGCAATGTGAGATGGGAGAATGACTGGACATGCAGGGCTCACAAAAAGCCTAGATCGAACTTCAACCCCCTTGCTTTCAAGCTCCTTAACTTCACCAATAAGCGCTTCAGGTGACACAACTACACCACTGCCAATATAACACTTAGCTTCCGCTCTTAGCATGCCAGAAGGAATTAAACGTAAAACTGTTTTTTCACCATTCACATAAAGTGTGTGCCCAGCATTATGTCCTCCCTGAAAACGAACAACCGCTTTTGCATCAGCCATCAAGTAATCAACAACCTTTCCTTTGCCTTCATCGCCCCACTGCGTGCCAAGGATCACTACATTTTTAGCCATAACTTCTTCTCACATTCTCTCATACATAAACATCAAGCCCAGCTTAAAGCTGGGCTACAAAAAAATTACTTTGTTAAGATGACATCACTGTCAAATTTAAGTGCGTTTCTTCTCTTGTCTTCCTTTAGCAACGCCTCCTGAGTGCGTAAAATAATCAAAAAACTGACTTTTTTGATTCAATACTAAAATATCATCTTTTGAAGAAAACGTATTTTCATAGGCTTTTAGACTACGATAAAACGCATAAAACTCCGGGGCATTATTATAGGCATTAGCATAAATTTCTGCCGCCTTTGCCTGTCCTTGGGCTCGAATTTTTTCACCATTACTCTTAGCTTCCGCTAACAATATATTGGCTTCTTTGTCGGCATGTGCTCGAATAGCATCAGCTCTCCCCTTACCATCGGCCCGATGCTTATTAGCAATCTTCTCCATATCCGCCCGCATGAACTGATAAATGGTTGAGCGAGTGGTTTCTGGAAGCTCTATTCCTTTAATACGTACATCAATAATATCTAAGCCCAAATTTGCCGCACGTTTATCGGCTTTCTTCTGTAAAATTGCCATCACATCATCGCGCTCACTTGAAACCAGCTCACTGATGGTTCGCTTACCAAACTCCGCTCTTAACGAAGTATTCAGTAAGGGTTCTAATAATGACTCTGCATTGAACTCATTACCATCTGTTGCTCGATAATATTTGTCCAAATCATGAATACGCCATTTTACATAATAGTCGACGATGACATTTTTCTTCTCTCTAGTGACAATCGGCGAGGGTTTAATATCTAATGTTTGTATCCTTGTGTCAAATAATCGAACGGTATTCACAAAAGGATACTTAGTGTGTAAACCTGGGCCAACCGCCAACGCATTGCCATCTTTATCTTTTACTAGACGACCAAGTCTTAAAAGGATGGCATGCTGTCCTTCATGCACCACATAGAGACTCGATAAACCAAGGAGTGCTGCAAAAAACAACAGCGCTAAAAGTGTTGTACGGATACCATTACTGTCCATTAAAATTCTCTCCCATCACGGAGTCGACCACTACTTGATAAACGACCTCCTCCACGTCTTAAAGGTTGTGTTGATTTTACGCTAGACTCTGTGGGCTCTTCAAAAGGAGCCATCTTTACGCCATGCTTTGAAGCAACGACATGACCTAGCATTTTGTCTAATGGTAAATAAAGTATGTTGCCGTCGCGACCATCAACCACAATTTTTGAGGTTTGTGAGAGTACTTTCTCTATGCTGTCTATGTAAAGACGCTGACGCAAGACAACCGGAGAAGAGCGATACTGAGGAAGCAAGGCTAAAAACTCAGCAACAGTGCCTTGCGCATTTAAGACAACACGGCGTGCAAATCCTTCAGCTTGTTCAATGATACGTTTCGCTTGCCCATTCGCAATCGGCAGCAATTTAGCCTCATAGGCTCTGGCCTGCTCCTGGAAACGCTTGCCATCTTCACGCGCTTTTATTGCATCATCAAACGCATCTTGTACTGGCTCGGGTGCTTTTGCAGGCTGTGGGGACACGTCAACAATTTCAATGCCTGTTTTATACGGTGCCATGATATTATTGAGCAATTCGGCAACATCTTGCCCCCACTTCTCTCGTCCTTCAGTAATGATTGAGTCAAATGTTGTATGGCCAACAACCTGTCTTAAGGCGCTCGCAGTCGCTTGTCGCAAGCTCTCCTCTGGCTTTGCAACATTAAACAGATAATTTTTTAAGTTGTTAATTCGATACTGAATATTCAATGAAACTGACACTAAACTTTCATCTTTCGTGAGCATATTCGCTGAATAAGAAAACTTAGAGCGTCTATCAACATTTTTCACTATTCTTGTATCAATAAATCTTGGGATCCAGTGTGGTCCAGGACCAACGGTACGTGAATACTGACCAAAACGCAAAATCACTGCTTTCTCAGCGGGCCCCAGAATAAATATACCTGAAAGAAACCAGAAAAATACTAACACAAAAAAGAACAAACCAAACAGCGACATGGCGCTCACATCATCGCCACCACCATTTCCACTATTGCTACTCTTACCCCCCAGCGCTTTTTTAACTTTTTTTTGTAGTAACTTAAACGCTTCATCTAAATCTGGTGGATTATCGTTTTTTCCATGCCAGGGGTCCTTGTCATTCTTATTTTTATTGTCCGGCTCATGCCAAGCCATACCATGCCTCCATTGACAGCGACTAATTGATTGAGTGTCTCTTGGTTTTACCCTGCGCCCTAGAGCAAAACGAGATAACCATAAGCACACTCAAAAATACGGATTATGAAGGATTAAAGGAGCACATGCAAAAACAAACGCGAGAGGGCTCTACCTAAGAGCGACGCCCCCTCATGATAACTGATGTTTTTTTAAACAAATTAGAGAGGGATCCCGCTAAAGCAATCATTTATCGTAGCCGTCGTATCCTGACGATGAGTGGGCTCTTGTCTATACAGCTTACGATATAGCTCAGCTAACGACTTTTCTGCACTGGCAATTTCTGATGGATAATCCGCTAACAACAGTAATGTCTTAATTGACGAGTATAACACCTTAGTATCAGAGTGACGGAAAGACTTCTTAAGACTTTGCGCAACAACTTCTTGAAACATAGCAGGCAATTCAGCAGAACTTATCTTTCTCCCTTGATGCAGGCATTTTCTTAAGTTGAGAATGCCCTCAGGTTCATTTTGCTTGCCTAACCAACTACTCACATGAGTTCCCTTTCCCTTCCAAGATGAATGGACGATAATTTTAGCAACCATATCCAAACATGCTCTGATACTCTCAGCTGTAGCGGATGCAGAAACACCCTCACTACGATCGACCTCGTGGACAGACAAAAAGTCTCGTGCCGTCTCTCTAAGAATTGCTAAGGCCTCACTATCAGCTTTATCTTTAGATAGCCACCCCATTTTCTTTAAACCTACGCCCAAGGCGTGTCCTAGTTTAGAGTGCCCGACAATCTTAGCAATATCATTGTTACCTGCAATTCGATTATCATCCTTTAAAGGATTCTCCTGCATGGGAACTGCGATTTTCATCAGTGAATTAATTTTGTCAGCAATGTCTTGGGGAAGATACATATTAGGCGTTTTTGTGCCACAAGCACCAGGTGCATTAAAGCCTGCGCTTTCATGATGGTGCCGGGTCAAATATAGATGTGCAAAAATACTGGTAAACCTATCTCTATCCTTAATACCTGAGTAATAAGCAGGCCATGAGCCGTAAAGACCATGATAATCTATCATAGAATCGGTGTGTATAAATTCCACCGGTTTTCTATCTTTAGCACTCATACAAGATCCAGAGCGCTCATCATTCATCTCCATGATCATCAATTGCTCGACTGAAGCTAAATATAGTTCTCTTTTAACAGGATCCTTAGATACTCGTGGCCATTCATAATCAGCTAGCGCTTCTTTATATTCAGTAATTAATGCGTTTAGTGAGCGAATTTGTTCGGTATTTGCAACAGCAGTAATAAAATGCTCAACCGTCTTAATAAGCTTTAGGCAATGCTTATCATCTTTTGCAGTTGGAATCACTTGCTCTGCATAATTTAGCGGGTGATTTGTGGAAATGATACTAAAATCCACCTGCACCTTTACGCTTCTTCCATCAGCAAGAGTCATTGAAACTGGATGTTTAAAAAATTCTTTTAACATCGCTTCCGCATGAGGAATCGCCTTGTTTTTATCTGCATCAACGCTCTGATCTGGGGTCATACCAAGAGTGTTAAGCGGCGATATTAATGTTTGCAACAAAAAGTGAAAAGGGAGAGAAATGGTCTCACCATTCTTTGGTTGAACTTTCAACGCATTAATTTTATTAATTAATGATTTTTTATAGTTTTGCTCTACTTGCCAAACAATATTATTCACTGTATGGAATAAACGAATATCTTCACTCTCATTAACCATTGCGCGAGACGAAACGATACTCGATGCAATACTATAAGAAGGCTTACCTATCAAATGACCTTCTTCATCAGTCAAATAACTTTCATGCACTCGATAGTTAGAAAGTGCTGGTAAACTCCTTAAGCGTGAACTTAAATTTGCCCACTGTTCGTTAATATCTTGAGGAGAAGATAATTTATCTAAGGCACGTCTAATCTGTAGGCGCTCGAACGGATCTAAGATTTGATACCATTTTGGAAAATCATTCTCGGACGTTTTTATTGCCCATAAGTCCTCTACAACTTTTGGAGAAAACGAGTCTAAGGGATTCTCTCGCTGTATCACATAAAAATGTTCAGTCTTCTGCCTAACCGAGTCCTTAGCTTTTGTTAAACGCGATATGGTCGTTAAATCTGGTCTAATCTGCTGTAATAACATATATTTTTCAGCAAGTTCAGTCATAAAGTCAGCAGTTGTCTGCGAGATGCTAAATTGTACTTGTAGCACCTCCAATAAAAGAGTCGTTTTTTTCTGTAAAATTTCTTGATAAGGCTTGGAGTCTTTATCGCTACTTGGTAAAGACTTGCCAAAATCTTTCTTAAATTGAGATATAACTTCACGTATCACGCGTGGATCGTACACTTCAACATAGGGATAGTTGCTCGGTAAGCTCTCTAAAAAGCCTGCTAAGCTATCACACAGTGAGGAAAAGCGCGCCTCGTAATCGCGTTTAAAATCTCTTTTAGGCGAAGAAATTTCATCAATCTTCTCAAAAGCATCAATACCCAATACTTTTTTTGCAACGCTTACCGCTTTTTCAGGCTTAAAGTCAGCACAGTTGTCTTTTTGAAATGGGGAGATAACTCTTAAAAAGTGCGGGTGTGCCATAAGAAGATTCCTTTTATATTCTTGTTAAGAAAATTCTGGGTTAGCGTAACACTTTTTAGTGATTTGCAAAAGTTTTACACCATATATACACTAGCGACTTCGCCTAGGATGGTAAAAGGATATATTTATGCTAAACAAACGATTTGTTGAACTGGTGGGCAACTCCACCTTAAGCATTCATGATGCGCTAGAAAATGCTCTTCAAAGCACCCACAAAAAAAATGCCTACCGAATACTTGAGGCGCGTTCGCAATCAAAAAAAGGGTTTAGACAATATCAAGTAACCATTAAAGTCAGTCAGAGTAAACAAGAAGCTCATGGTTTGTAGTTCATGCGACATCACTACTTATAGCTAATTCAGGGAGTAAAATAATGCAAAAAATTATAGGGCAATTTATTAACGGAGCAAATGAATGTATCGAAGGTAACCCTCATCTTGATATCATCAATCCAGCAACTTCAGAATCAATAGCCAGCGTACAGTTTGCTGATAACTCGCAGTGTGAAAAAGCATTACTCTCAGCAAGCGACGCTTTTACGTCCTGGTCTAATACACCGCCTCTAAAGCGTGCTCGCGTTTTGTTTAAGTTTAAAACTTTATTGGAGCATCATTTAGATGATCTGGCTGAACTTATCACCAAAGAGCATGGAAAAACTTTTGATGATGCAAAAGGAGAGGTTCAAAGGGCCATTGAAGTTGTCGAATTAAATACAAGTATTCCTTCGATGTTAAGAGGGGATTACTCAGAAGATGTCGGCCCACATATCGATGCCCATACGATGCGTCAAGCACTAGGCGTCTGCGCCGGGGTCTCCCCTTTTAATTTTCCGGTGATGGTGCCTTGTTGGATGATGATAGCTGCTATTGCCTGTGGTAACACATTCATACTCAAACCTTCAGAGAAAAATCCTAGTGCCCCGATGTTTATGGCTAAGCTGTTAAAAGAGGCTGGTCTTCCCGATGGCGTATTAACCATATTAAACGGCGATAAAACGATTGTAGATAAACTCTTAGCTCACCCAGACATTAAAGCAATGACTGCCGTTGCTTCAACGCCAGTGGCTAAATATATCTATGAAACCGCTACAGCAAATGGAAAACGCGCTCATACTTTTGGCGGCGCTAAAAATCACTGCCTGGTTATGCCTGATGCGAATATCAAGCAAGCTGCAAAAGCCATTAGTGGCGCAGCTTTTGGCGCAGCCGGAGAGCGCTGTATGGCGTTGTCTGTTGCCGTTGTCATCGATGACAAAACAGGTGACGCATTAATTAATGAGGTACTTAATGAGATCTCTGCTATTCGTGTCGGCAATGGAATGAATAAGCAGGTTGATATGGGGCCGCTTATCAGTGAAGTTCTCCTCAATAAGGTGAAAGACTATATTGCCATAGGAACAAAAGAAGGGGCAACCTTGGTCACAGATGGACGCAAGGGCGACTTTGATGGTCAAGGTTTTTTCTTGAACCCAACTTTATTTGATCATGTCACAGAAGAGATGAGAATTTATCAAGAAGAGATTTTCGGTCCAGTGCTTTGTATTGTCAGGCAAGATAATTTTAATAGCGCTCTTGATTTAATCAATCGACATCCGTTTGGAAATGGCACAGCCATATTCACCAATGACGGCTTTGCGGCGAGAACATTTTCACAACAAGTTCAGGCTGGAATGGTCGGTATAAATGTACCCATTCCCGTTCCTGTTGCCTACCATCCTTTTGGTGGTTGGAAACAATCTGTTTTTGGTGATACCAATATGCATGGACGCGAATCTGTGCATTTTTACACCAAACTAAAAACAGTTACTAGTAAATGGGTCAAAGACGAAAGCTCACAAAACGCATACGTGATGCCAAACACCAAGTGATCGGAGTAAACAAATGAATATTGCTTTTATTGGCCTCGGTCACATGGGATTGCCCATGGCTAACAATTTGGTCAAAGCCGGTTTTACTGTTTTGGGCTTTGATCTAAATCCTCATGCACTCGAAGCGTTTACTAAGGCAGGGGGACAATCTGTCACAGAACTCAAGCAGCTTACATCAGCCGATGTGTTTATCACTATGTTACAAACTGGTGAGCAAGTTCAAAGTGTTTATCAAACGCTGTTTGAACTTGTATCTGGTCGTTCTTTATTTATTGACTGCTCGTCTATCGATGTTGAAACATCAAAGTCATTACAGCAAGAAGCGAATACATTAAACCATCATACTGTAGACGCACCTGTTTCTGGCGGTGTCAGTGGTGCTGAAAATGGTACGCTCACAATTATGGTCGGAGGTAGTGCTAGAGCATTTAATATGGCCAAGCCTATCTTAGAAAAAATGGGTAAAAATATTATTCATGCAGGCGAAACTGGATGTGGGCAAGCCGCTAAGATTTGCAACAACATGATCCTAGGCATCTCTATGGCTGCTATTTCTGAAGCATTTGTTTTAGGAGAAAAGCTTGGCTTAAAAAAAGAAACACTTTATGAGATCTCATCAAAATCTTCAGGACAATGCTGGTCAATGACCAGCTACTGCCCTGTACCGAACATTCTCGAAAACGTTCCCTCAAATCACCACTATGAGCCAGGCTTTACGACTGAGATGATGATAAAAGATCTCAACCTAAGCCAAAAAGCGGCCAAAAACGTCGGAGCAACAACACCGTTAGGTAAACAAACATTATCTCTTTATCAAGATTACACAAATAGTGGCGGTGCTTTAAAAGATTTTTCAGGAATTATCACCATCTACGAGCAGGACTAATCATCATGACCACCCCAAAAACATTTAATGTAACCATTAAAAATCCCAAGCTTAACGACGAAAGCTATCAACAAATGTATCAGCAATCTATCGAGCATCCGGACGCTTTTTGGGGAGAAATGGCAGATAAATTTCTTGATTTTGTTACACCTTATCAACATGTTTTTTCTGGGACTATAAAACATACAACTTGGTTTCAAGGTGGTAAACTAAATGCCTGCTATCACTGTGTTGATAGGCATCTTTTGCAACATGCCAATAAAGTCGCCATCATCTATGAGGGTGATGAACAGCATGATGACAAAACCTATACTTATCAAATGCTACATGATGAAGTCTGTCGTATGAGTCATGTATTAAAATCTTTAGGTATCAAAAAAGGTGATACTGTTTGTATTTATTTACCGATGATTTTTGAGGCTGTAGTTGCCATGCTTGCAGCAGCACGCATTGGTGCTGTTCACTGCGTGATTTTTGCAGGGTTTTCAGCCGTTGCCTTAAACGAACGAATTAAAGACTCAAAAAGCAAAATCTTAATCACAACAAACCAAGCTATTCGTGGTGGAAAAACCATCCCCCTTTTTGATAAAGCTAAAAAAGCATTAGACAGTGAACATCACATCGAACATGTTTTACTGATTAATGAAGATGGTGTAAATGGCAATATCAAGCCACAGATTAAGTCATGGAAAACACTTAGAGCTACAATGCCTACAGACTACCCTTGTGAAGAAATGAGCGCGGAAGATCCATTATTTATTCTCTATACTTCTGGGTCTACAGGAAAACCAAAAGGTATCATTCATACAACTGCAGGTTACCTACTATATGCACTAACAACTTATTACTATATCTTTAATCATGAAGAAAGCGATGTGTTTTTTGCTTGCGCTGATATTGGCTGGGTGACAGGGCATACATATGCCGTATATGGACCACTAGGGAATGGTAGCACAAGCTTATTTTTTTCTGGCACTCCAACCTATCCGACCGCCAGTCGACTATGGGAAACTATTGATAAACACAACGTCACCACACTCTACACCGCTCCAACGGTACTGCGCACACTGATGCGAGAGGGCAATGAATATTTATCCTCAAGTTCTAGAGACTCATTAAAACTACTCGGTAGTGTGGGTGAGCCCATCAACCCTGATGTTTGGTTATGGTATTTTGAGCAAGTGGGTAAAAGTCGTCTCCCTATTTGTGACACCTGGTGGCAAACGGAAACAGGGGGTATCTTACTCTCTGCAATTCCAGGAACAGGAGCACTAAAGCCAGGATTTGCCCAAAGACCTTTTTTTGGTATCAAGCCCCTAATCTCTGGAGATAACGGTGCTGCGCAAACAGGCGAACTGGCTTTTATGACACCCTGGCCTGGCATGATGCGTCAGATTTTTAATAATAAAGAACGCTATGAAAGTTACTTTAAGGAAGGTCACTATCTTTCTGGGGACCTTGCAACAAAAGACGCCGCAGGTGACATTCAGATTATTGGGCGTAACGATGATGTATTAAATGTTTCAGGACACCGAATTGGTTCCGCTGAAGTTGAAAATGCCATTTGCACACACGCTCTTGTTGCTGAAGCTGCTGTCGTTGGATGCCAACACCCCATAAAAGGGGAGGCTATCTATGCTTTTGTGACACTAATAAAAGACTCAAAGCCCAGTGAGCACATTAAAAATGAAATCAAAACAAGAGTCACTGAAGAAATTGGTGGTTTTGCAAGACCCGAGACAATTCAGTGGGCTCAAGATTTGCCCAAAACCCGCTCAGGAAAAATTATGCGGCGTCTTTTACGTAATATCATCACAGGTAAACATGAGCACTTTGGTGATTTATCGACATTAGCAGCACCAGAAATTTTACAGACACTGCTTAAGGACTATAAAAACAGCAATCAAACTGTATAAGTTTTAATCTTTATGTGTCGATTGCTTTCTATATATTGATTGTTTTTGTAAAGATGCTTAACTTTTTACCAAAAAATCGCTAGCATCAAGAAATGTTTCAATATTAAACACATGGTGCCTTTTGACCCCAAGCGAGACTTTAGAAAGACAAACACTTGGATTAACTATACTCATTGACTTCGTCAAAGGAACTCCTGTTGAAGAAATTAAACAGCAATTAGTCGAGAATCGCTTTTCAAAAAAAGATTTTAAAGCACTTTCACTATTAGATAACCATGACGAAGCGTTTAATAAAAAGGTTAAAGAACTTTTTTATCGACTCAATATAAAAAGCCAACAACTCCAACAGGGAATAATCCGTGGGCAAAAAAATCTTTATGCCATCTTACTCCTTTTGTTAAGGCGCCAGCACAATTATCAACAAAATACATATCAGTTGAAACTTTTTCTTAAACTGCTAGACAGAAAACCAAAAAAGAAAAAGTCTAAACTCAGTGTTTATGCAAAAATAAAATATAGCTTAGCGGCCATATCATTAGCTGGGCTTATCGCTATATTTGCGAAACCACAGCAAATACCAGAGCGTCTAGCAAAAGCTAAAGAAGCATTGATTAAAGCCTGTCGTTATTTAAAAAGTAATGTTTCATTTACCCAGTCTTTAGCACTAAGTGGCATGATCATTTCGGGTGTCTATACACTTATGCATTTTGGTAAAATTGCCTTCAGTAAAACGAAAACTTTAGATAAAAAGATTGATGCTTTATTTTTTGGTTTTCTTGGCTCTACTTTAAATATTGCCGCATACGGGATAGCATTTTCTGCCAGTACATTCTTCACGCCAGGAGCAATAGCACTGTTTATTTTAGCCAGTGCGGTCTCAATAGCGAAATCTGCGTATGCGCTTTATAAAAGACACAAAGAGCACTTCAAAAAAAATTATCCAAATGGTAACGTCGCAACCAACGATTGGGCAGAGCAAGCAGCGTTTATTCGCAGCTTAAATAGCTATCAGCAACATCGTGCAAGCTTATCAGTTAAAATAGTTTCAGCCATCGCTGTCACAGCAGTGATAGCAGCTTGGTGCTTGTGCCCACCATCAATCATACTGACAATAGGTGGGCTTGTGGCCTCGATGATTGTAATCCCTTTTATACAAAAAAAGATAACCGGAAAAATTAAAAAACATTA
>JAUICE010000052.1 GCA_030428185.1 Gammaproteobacteria bacterium | reverse complement strand
TGTTGAACTGTTTGAGACGCAATCTAGATACACAGGTCTTTCACTGCCATACAATCTTGCCAATGCCTTATTTGGTGGCACAGCGCCACTTGCTGCGGCATTTTTAATACATTTAACGGGTAATATTAAAGTACCTGGCTATTATCTTTCTTTTCTGGCGCTTATCACGATGATATCAATTTGTTTTCTGAAAGAAACTTATCGGGACAAGCTACTTTAATAAAATTTTGTAGAACCTGATGACCAAATTGTGTTAAATGTGCTTCTGGATGATATTGCAAACCATAAATTGGCAGCTCTCGGTGTTTTAATGCCATTATTTCCCTGTTGGCGAGTGCTATCGTTTTTAAACAGCTGGGTAAAGTCGTATTACTGACGAGTAATGAATGGTATCTTGTGACTTCAAAGGTTTTTGGGATCTGATTAAATAGTAAATCTCCATCATGTGATACTAGAGAGCATTTACCATGAAGAATATGTTGCGCTCTTTCTATTTTACCACCAAATGCATAAGCTATTGCTTGATGCCCAAGACATATGCCAATGATAGGCAACTTGTCTTTATAATGTTGAATGATATTGATTGTGTTATTGATATTTTGAGGATGCCTTGGGCCAGGTGAAATCAATAAAAAATTAGGCGATAATGCGTTTATTTTATCAATACTAACTTGGTCGTACTGAGCCGTTGTTGTATGAATATTTAGTTCATTTAAATAGCGAACCAGATTATATGTAAAAGAATCATAATGATCTAAAACAAGCGCTTTCATGGCTAAACACTAAATTCCTCACCTAAATAGTGGCCACGTACTAAAGGATCAGCAATGATCTCTTCTCGACTGCCTTCTGCCAGCATCTTTCCTTGATGAATAATAAAGGCCTTTTCGCAGATATCCAAGGTCTCGCGAACATTATGATCGGTGATTAAAATACCAATGTTTGCTTCACTTAAATGTTTAATCATTTTTTTGATATCAATAATAGAAATAGGATCAACACCTGCAAATGGCTCATCTAGCAAAATAAACTTAGGTTTACAGGCAACCAACCGTGCAATTTCAAGACGGCGTTTTTCTCCACCAGATAACGTTAAACCTAGATTTTTTCTAACGTGACTTAAGTGAAATTCTTGAAGTAGTTCTCTAATACGTTTTTGTTGTTGAATACGCGATAATTGTTTTTGTAATTGCAAGACAGCAAGCAGATTTTCTTCAACAGTTAGTTTTCTAAAAACGGAAGACTCTTGAGGGAGATAACCAACACCGAGTCTAGCTCGTTTATCTATAGATAACTTAGTAATATCTGTATTATCAATAAAAACATTGCCACAACTAGGCTTTACCAGCCCAACTAACATATAAAATACAGTGGTTTTTCCCGCACCATTTGGACCTAAAAGCCCCACAATTTGACCTTGCTTAACATGTAGGGATACATCATTAACCACATGTCTCTTGTTATAGTGTTTTTTTAAATGGCTAGCCTTTAGAATATTCATCTTTGCTTTTACTATTTTTCTGCGCATATTTTGCTTTAATATCATGTAGCAGCTCAATATGCTTACTATTTAAATCAGCATGCATTCCTGTTGCTGAAAGAACTATTTGATTTTTCTTATAGTAGATTTTTTTACTTGTTTCTGCCGTATGTGCTTTAGGATAATACCAAAGCAGCGATGTATCTAAAAATTGAACTTCATTTTTATTAGACTGGACTATCTTGACTTGATCATAAAGTTTAATTTTATTGTTGTTGTTATAAGAAGTTCCTTTGTTTGCTGAGATGTGCCAATGATTATCAGACATGTTTGTATCGATAATTGGCTTATCCAATAGGTTAATATTTTTTTTACCAAAATGCTCAATTTTTTTTGCTGAAATCTTTTGGTATAATTGCCCTGTCTTATTAAAAATTTTACTTCCGACATCAAAAGCAGTGACAGGCTCTTTACTGTCTATCTGTATATCACCAACCGTCAAGAGATAAGCCGAATATAAGCCATATCCCAATATTAATAATAAACCTAGCGAGAAGAGTTTACCCATTTAAAAAATTCTCATAGGCAGTACTGGATAGATTTTTAGCGTTCAGCAATAAGTTACATATGTCTCTAACACCACCTTTACCGCCTTTTTTACCGCTTATATAGTCGCACACGGTTTTTACTTCTTCCTGTGCATTCATTACTGTTGCCGAAACACCTGATTGTTGTAACAGGCTTATATCAGGGATATCGTCACCAATATAAAGCACCTCATCGGCGCGAACTTGAAAATCTGATAACAAGGCCTTATAAGCTGACTCTTTATTTTTTTGTCCCAAATGATAGTGTGTAATGCCAAGTTGCTTCATACGCAACTCGACTAAAGTGCAGGTCGATGTTGTGATAACGCCAACCTGAATGCCTACAGACTGCAATAGTTTAATGCCAACACCATCATGTACATGAAAAGATTTTAACTCGTTACCGTGATTATCCAGGTACAATTGACCATTCGTTAACACGCCATCTAAGTCAGTAATAACACACTTAATTAATTTTAGTTTTTCAAGTAAGGTTTCAGTCACAATTATATCAACCCTGAAGATAGTAAATGATGCATATGTATCACGCCTACAGGCTGCTCATTATCGACGATAACAATAGAGGTGATCTTATGCTTCTCCATTACATTTAAAGCCTCTGAGGCAAGTATGCCCTTAGAGATTGTTCTAGGGTTTTTACTCATAACATTTAGCACTGGAGTTGTATGAATATCAACCGTTTGTTGTAATGCGCGTCTAACATCTCCATCTGTAAAAACACCGACTAAATGGTTATGTGCATTAACCACACAAGCCATACCAAGTTTTTTTCGTGTTACTTCAATTAACGCCTCTGATATCGTAGCTGTGTCATGAATAACAGGAAGCTCATCACCAGATGCGAACAAGTCATCAACCCGCAACAGTAATTTTTTCCCTAACTTGCCACCAGGATGGGATAATGCAAAATCATTAGCCGTAAAGCCTTTTGCTTCCAATAAAGCAATGGCTAAGGCATCACCCATAACCAATGCAGCCGTTGTACTAGTGGTAGGCGCTAGTCCTAAGGGGCAAGCCTCTTCATCAACACTCGTATCAATTGCAATATTTGCAGCTTTTGAGAGAGACGCGCTTAAATTGCCCGTCAATATGATTAGGGGAATATTATAACGTTTGATAAAAGGAAGTAGTACAAGCAACTCAGGCGTTTCCCCTGAGTTTGAAATCATCATGATCGAATCACTAGGCGTAATCATCCCGCAGTCGCCATGGGCTGCTTCTGCTGGATGAACAAAAAAAGCTGATGTACCCGTGCTAGATAATGTTGCAGCTATTTTGTTACCAATATGTCCGGACTTTCCCATACCCATAACAATCACACGGCCTTTTGTATCGAATAAGTATTGGCAGGCCTCTGAAAAGCCATCATCAATACGTTCAGAAAGAGCTGAAATAGCTTTCGCTTCAGTTTCTATGACCGCTTGACCAAGTTTACAAAATTGAAACCCCATGATTTTAACCGCCAGTATGATAGCATTAACTAAGAATATTGTAACAAAACTAGCATTATGGGGCTATTTAACTTTTTAGATAAAAAAAATCCGACCAATCACCACATGGCTTGTGCGCTTAAAGAGCGCGGATGGTCAGAAAGCAATGATAACTATTTGATATCAAATCATATATTTTCCATACCAGAATCCACATCTAACGTGTTTGATTATAAACATATCCTAATGGAACTGATTCAAAGGGCAGGGCTTAGTTGCATTCCAAAGACTTACATACTTGACGATGATAACGCTCTTAAGATGATTCATCATATTATGAGCCAGGAACAACAAAACACATGGATATTGAAACCTGCAAAGTTAAATAATGGCGAGGGGATAAAAATTTTTGGCTCTTCTAAAGCGCTTTTAAGTCATTATCAGCAAAACAACCGATATGCTGGACCACATATTTTGCAAGCTTATATTGACCCACCACACTTACTCAATGGACACAAATATAGCCTGCGCTTCTTTGTGATATTGACCAACTATTGTGGGCATTACTTATTTAAAGAGGGCTATTTTAATATTTGTCGTTCACCGTATATGTTTGATGATTTTAGTAATATGAGAGGACATTTAAGCAACGAACACTTAGACACTAAAAGGGAATCAAATACTTACCAAATACCAACTAAAAATTGTCAACACTTTGATAGTGTTTTTCGCGATGTTTTGATTATTTGTAAAGAACTCGTCCAAGCATTTAAAAAAAATAGCCTGCTTAGCTTTGAGAATAATACGAAGCAAATGGCTATTCTTGGGCTAGATTTTATGCTCGATGGAGATCTGAACACTTTTTTTCTTGAGGCCAATCATGGGGCATGTTTTGCTACAACCTCAACTCACCCTTTATATGAGTCTGTGTATCGACCACTTTTTTTATCGATTGTTGATAATCTTATCACTCCTCATTTTGGTAAAAAATCTAATAAGCATCCGCTTTCTAACGAACTGCTAAGATTGTAAGTTTGCGGGATGGTTATTCCATTCTGATTGAGGAAAATACCAAAGATTAGTGATTTGATAAAGCTCAAAAACATGTATTATGAAAGGAGGGGGTATAAAGTATGTTTGGGCGTGGGTTATTCGTAAGGGGAGTATATGAGTCAAATATTTAGGCTTATCGTAACTGTTTTTTTTGCTTTTTCTATACTGACAGTACATGCAGATTCTATTAAAGCGCCACATGGCCTCACTGAGAAAGCTAAAACGTCTGAAATTACCCCTGATATAGCGTATAAAACACTTGTCGCTGGAAATAAACGGTTTTCTAGTAATACCTCAAAAAGACATAATTTATTATTGGAGGCAAAGAAGACAGACTCAATACAAAATCCTTTTGCGGTTATTTTAAACTGTATGGACTCTGAGAGTATTCCAGAATTTGTGTTTGATACGGATATTGGAGACTTATTTGTAATCAAAATCGCTGGCAATATTATTAATCAGGATATATTGGGTAGTTTAGAGTTTGCTACAAAAATAAAAGGGGCAAAACTCATTGTTGTTCTCGGCCATACTGAGTGTGAAACGGCAATTGGAGCTTGTCAAGATATAAACTTAGGGCATCTAGATAATATCTTGGATAAAATAAAACCCTCAGTCTTTATCGCGAAAAGAGAAACAGGATTAAAAATTTGCTCAAAACAAAAGCTATCCACGGCTATTGCAAAGTATAATGCCGTCGCTATGGCTAAACAAATAATCATACAAAGCCCTGTTATAAGACAGCTTGTTGGGGACGGAAAAGTTAAAGTTGTAGCAGGACTCCATCATGTTAAAACAGGTCAAGTCACCTTTTTTGAATAAGGCTAAAAATATGAAGCGACACCTTTATGCTATTTTCCTCTTCTTTATATTATTAAGCACTTTTTGTATTGGTTTTTTTTCCTTGCTAACCAATATTGGTGATTATCCAAGCGTAATCGAGAGATTTGTGCAACCCTTAGTGACCCTAGAAGGATTAAGCAACACAAATTTTTCCTATAGAGCGCTGCCAAACATATCAACGCTTATGACCTTGATTTATGTACTAATGGTTTTTTTCGAGGCGCTACTTAGCGTTTTTGCAATAAAAGCATTATACGAATTACTGATAAAAGGGAATATAGATACGGCGATAGAGTGGGGGCAAGTAGCGGCCTTATATGGTGTTATTTTTTGGGCATTTATATTCTTCACGGTTGGTGGCGACTGGTTTTTAGCATGGAAACGAGACACGCTCAAATACTTGCAAGCTGATGCTATGCGTTATGTACAGTTAATGTTTATCTATTACGTTGTTTTATGGCGTATGCAGGAAGATAACGCCGTATTTTATTGTTAATCAATGAGGTAGGGCGGATCTCGACCCTCATATTCCTGTGCTCACAAGTGCATTTCTCAACGCAGATGCCTGTGTTGGGACTTTTTTGACGCTTCTTAATCCTCGTCCATTGATAAGAAATATGGTTGGCATTGATGGGGAAAACGAACTTATTACTATTTTATCCTAGAGCATTTTACAAAGGCGTTCTTTGTGTGGGGCTACTAGGAATTAACCTGACTATTTTTACACTTGATTAAAGAGAGCACGCTTGTGTTAGACAAACCGCCATAAAAATCAATGAACTACTTCAGTTGGCTAGTCACTTGAACCCAAGTTTATAGTACTGCAGAGGGATAACTTAATGTTTTGTCGTGTAAAGAGCCCTATCACTTCAGCCTTATTTAAGTTTAGTAATGTATATTTATTTAATAAACTAAGCGTTAGCAGGGAAACATATTATGATAATTTCTACGGTAAAAGTGATAGCTGTAGGAGCAGCAAAAACAGGTAAAACCAAATTATTACAACGGCTGAAAAGCGAGGGGTATAATGAAACTTATGAACGAGGTGAAGCATTTAAGCTAACACGTCATCGAACTAAAGGTGACATAAATTTTTCAATTTGGGAGCTCTCGGGAGATGACAGATATAATGAAGTTAGAACACCATATATTAGTGGGGCTCAAATACTTTGCTTAAATTTTTCTTATGACGATCCTGCTTCCCTAGAGAGGCTAGCTTACTACTTAAAATTGGCTAAGAAAGAGGCACGTAATGCTAAGTTTATTGTCGTTGGCTCTAAAGCTGATTTACCTGAGCACGAAAAAAAGGTTACGGATGACATGGTAAGTGAGTTTCTACAAACAAACGCCGGTGTTTTAGGTAATGACTATCAGTTTGTAACAGTAGACGCTAAAAGCGACGTTCGCATCAAGGAAGACGCTGATGGCTCTAAAACTTTTTGCTCAGCTCTTGATACCTTAGCTAAAACGCTAAATTCACCAGCTAAAAATAATCAAGTAAAAAAGGAATACTTTCCCAAAAGCTATACATCTTTATCTAAATTACCCAGAAGTAGCGAAGGGCTAGTGCCATTGCAAAAACTACGACTGCAAGTTCTCAAAGTACTAGAAGATTATAGTGGTTATCGTCCTGTTCTAGGTATATTTTCGAAAGCTGGATTTTTTCATCGTGGTCGACATCATAGACAAGACGTAAAAGAAATTATCAATAATTTCAAGCTCACAAGCTCTAGTAATTGTAGTGTGAAACAAATCACTGACGCTTATGCTAAGTTATGTCTTATAATTAAAAAGCCTGGTGGTAGCCTAGATAGAAGAGTGCAGTTTATTAAGCATTTAATCACTGAGTCAGAAGTTAAGTTTTATGATACAGATCTACTTTATGATTTAAATCTACTTCAAAAGCAAAATTACAATCGCGATGCTTCAGCGCGCATTCAATATGAACCTAGACCTTAATGTTAACAACCGTGATAACTATTCTTATCACGGGTAAGGGGTGTTGTAAGTTAGGCTAAGCTCCTGCTTTATATCTGAAACCGTAGAAGTAAAAAAACCGGTTGGATTCTTAAGTCCTTCAGTGCCTAAAATTTATTAATAAAATTGCTGTTTAGAGATTCTGCTAGGTCTTTAAGCTGATGTAAACCTTCCGTAGCCTTGTTCAAATCATCCAGTCTTTTTGCTCTTTTATTTTGTTTTTTCGCAGAAATCCCTTCCTCAGGCTTGGCTTTGAGATGATCAATCTCAACCTTAAGCACTTTAAGGACCGCATCTATCATTGGCAAAGCTCAAAAACATGCATTATGAAAGGACAGGAGTATATTGAATGCCTTTAGCAAAAGGTCTCACCATAAACAGGCATCAATGGCACATCAATAAAACACAGCCATTTACGCAAACTACTTAAGTTTATGGCTGTGTATAAAAATTAGATTAGTAGAATTTCAGTACGTTGAGTTTAAATTTTCTGAGTACAAACATATATTGAATAAATTTTATGGTGATTATCGTGAGCGTGCTGGCTATAGCGGCTCCAAGTATCCCATAGACTGGTATCAACAAAAAACATAATGTAATCAACAAAATTTGCTGTGCAATCGTAATTTTGATTAACCAAGAATTAAATTCGCTATAAGCGATAATAATGGCTGATGGATAAAATAATGCACCGATTAACGAGCCTAAGAGAAGAACATATGTACTGGAAGTCGCTTGTATATAGGTATCACCAAACAATGATAATATTTGCGGTGTAAACATAAAAAGGATCGCTGTAATTAAAACTACAATCACCACTGAGGTGATGTTTGCTTTTTTAAGCCGACGCTCCAATTCCACTTTTGAATCACTACTTTCTAGCCCACTGCTGATATATGGTTTTATTGATAAAAAAATCCCTGTGGGTATTAGCCATATGAAGTTTGCAACCAATAAAGCTGCAGCATAATAACCAGTCATGCCCTTATTGGGTAAAATAAACTTAACTAATAGCAAGTCAAGCATCATTGCCATAGAGAAAATCAAGCTATTTGTCATACACACAAGCGAAGAGTTCAGCCATATTTTGCGATCCTCATTTAAGGTAGGCTGTTTTTTTTCGCCAAAAATAATTGCTTCAAATAAGTTCAAGTTAAAATCACTTTTCTTTCCCAAGAATAAGACTTGAAAAATCGTAATAATGAGTAAAGTCATCGCTAAAACTGTAACAATAACTATCGTATTTAATTTTAAGTTCAATACATAATATGCAAAAAGAAATAAAACAAACATCACAACGTATTTAACGATTGTGCTGAGGATCACCGCACTATTAGGTTGATCATTTGCTATTAAAAAACTTTTAAGTAAGAGCATCGTTGCAAATAATGGCGATACAATCAGACTGATTAACACTAAATTATTTTCTTTAAACAAATCAAGTGGAGAAACGTAGCTCAGCAGCACACCTATCGTAAAAAGAAAAAGCAATACTAGAGAGGACTTTAAGGCCAATCTAATAGACCAGATAGTATAAGCCCTTATCTGCTCAGTTTGCTTGTTTCTAATAAACAAAGATAAAAATCTCATGGTATTTGTATTGCTGCCTAATAAGAGAAATATTGCTGAAAAAGCCAACACCTTAATAGTGATTGCAAAATCACCAAAATAAGCTGGAGTCATGTGATTTGCTAAGAAGCCATTTAGCAAAAATCGTAGAAAATACCCTGAAAGTGATAGTGATACCAACAAAAACAAACTGTATTTTTCCATAATTTTTTTCATAGTCTTATCCTAACTAGGTTTATCTAATTTAAAGATACACTAATTTCATGCTCGCTAGTATCTTTGGCTTGATTAGGAAATATGAGTGCCATTAACGATTTAGCTGAATCATAAACCGTTAATAAAACCTCTTTATCTTCATCATGTACCTCCAGAGCAAGTTTTTTTATATCAACAACGAGCTGCTGAACTAATGCTTCGTTTTTATATATTGTGCTGTCAATACGTAGCGCTAGCATATGAATATGTGGGAAATCGATAAGACATAGATTCGGAAGTTGGTTTAATAATCTTCTTAATCTCTTAAATTGCTCCAATCCTTTTTCATTGATAACAAAGTCCCCTGCAGATAAGCGCCCTACTTTTAGACGCCCTTCTCTGTCCATCATAATTTTAGATTCAGGATTAAAAACAGCCCTTTCTGTAGACTTAAGATATTTAAATGATTCCATGAGTATTGATGCTAATGATAATTAAAATGAAAGAGTTAATCTTATCATGGTATACCCTAGATACTTAGAAATACTTGGTGTATGCCCATTTTTTTAGGATTGCTGCCTCAAAATCAATTAATATTTCCTTAAGGTTTAAACTGTAAATTATTTGAACACAAAAATATTGGTTTGACTAAAAAATGCCTAAGAAGACTATTATATCGATTGACTATAACTGGTGTGCCGACTTATTCAACACAGTCGGTTTAGACAAAAAAGAGCGCTCACATACTGCACTTTATCCATTAACAAGTCTTTCACCAATCCTAAATAAAGTTCTTTTATCCTTTCGCGACGGTCTCAAGGCATCCTTAAGTTCACTTAGTACAGGCCATGAAACAGAGTTATACAATTTGTCGCTAAGGCAATCTCGACGGTTAGAGCATCGCGAAATGGCTGTATATAGAAATGGCGATTCAACATGCACACTACCAAGGGTTAGTCGTTTATTGGGAGATAAAACAAAAGTCTCACATCTGTTACTAGCAGATGGCGACAACCACTTACAGGCCGGCGATAGTTTAAGACGGGATACTTTCGATGATTGTGACACCTTTTACTATGATGTCTCAAAAAAGCCGGAATTGGAGCGGGTTTTAAGCGTGCAACTAGAACATATTAAAGATATGCACGGTACAGAGACATGTGAATTGATTATTATTTCACCAAATGCAGCTAAGGCAGCCCAATTTATTGAGTCAATTAAAAATACTATCCCTAGCAACATCACTATTAAAGTCATTGAGTTTGATTGGCATCAAATATTAAAAAAGCATATACAACAAAATGCAGCAGCATTTCTTTACAACCTGAGTACAGCTGTGCGCTTAATCAACAAACTCATTAATAAACAGACAAAAATCATTAAATCCACATTTACCACTAGACGTGCTTGGGATAGTTTACACCAATTGAAATCTGAAACGTTTACCTTTCTAAGTCAGCTAAGTGGAGATTACCATGAGCTTTCACCTTTAAAAGATCATTTCAACTATACACAAGAATATTCTATTGACGAATTAAAGGCGATTAAATCGCACATTGGCACCATCACCGAAGAATTTATCAAGAATTTAGCTGACAAAGATTGTACTGAAATTTCTAAACAAGCCTTAAGCAATGTTGTATTAGAGACTCAAGGTACACGCCATCATCAGTTGCTCGCTTTAAAATGAATAGGAGTATATCATGCCATTTCCATTTGATTTCTATAACAAACAACTAGCCATATTTGGGCTAACATCTCAATCAGATATTAAACCCAAAAAAACAGATACATCTAGTCTTCGTTATCTTAGTGACGTCATTGCTTTTACTGTATCAGTAGCTATTAATCATTTAACAAAAGCTGAACTGTTAGAAGTGAACAAAAACACCAAATTTGAGTTTGAACATGCAGCTCGTCACCAAGATGACTTTGATAAATTTATATTTGAGCATCTTCATTATACGATTAAAGATTTACTGCAGACACACAAGGAAATAACCCCCAGTATTATAAGCAATAAGCTACAGCAGATACTATTTGAGAAATTGGCCCGCCCCAAAACTAGCGATACACGAGCGCCACAGTTTTTTACTCATATTAATGCTCAAGTAGCAGCTTCAGCATCAAGTGATAAACCTAAAAGACCAGAGCCTATTTTAGAAGAAAGTGAAGAAGAAAGTGAAGAAGAGAGCAGCACTCTTATAAGAGGTGTTCAAACAACGTGGGTTTAAGTGACTATGAATATCGTTCATATTCTCAAATAAGCGTATAAAAGCTCAACAATTGCACCATTAGCATAGCAAAGTGTAAAATGGAGCCTAGGAATAGTTTTTTTTCATATGCTCCATGACCTACTCTATTAATATTATTGGTGCCGGAAAAGTTGGGCAAACTATTGCAAGATGCGCGTTATTAACAAACGACGCAAACATCATTGCTGTTTGTAATCAAACGCTCTCGTCTAGTCTAAAAGCCATAAAAGCTATAGGTGGTGGTCAAGCATATCAAGATATAAACACACTACCACATAGTGATATATGCTTGCTTACCTTACCTGATGATGAGCTACCAGATATGGTTAAGCGCTTGGGTGACTGTCATCATATTAAACGCGGGACAACTTTTATTCATTGTAGCGGTCTTATCAGTAGCGATATCATGAGCGCTCTGAAAAAGAATGGACACTATATCGCTAGCTGTCATCCAATGTATAGCTTTACACAGACTTCTCTTTCATTGACAGATTTCAAGCAGATTTACTGTGCCATAGAAGGCTGTAATCAGGGAAAAATCTTTGCCAGCCGTTTTTTTCAATCACTAGGAGCAACGACATTTTATATCGATAAAGTAAAAAAACCGTTATATCATGCAGCTGCAAGTATGGCTTCTAATTTTTTAGTGACACTAGCCGATGTTGCGACGAATATGTTAAGTGAAATTAATATTACTGACGCAAAAAAAATAATAGGCAACCTTATGCATAATACCCTAGATAATATTGATAGGGAGAAAACACCTAAAGATGCATTAACAGGCCCCATCATGCGTGGTGATACCCATACGATACAAAGTCATCTTGAAATTATTGATGATGAACTCATCATGCTCTATAAACAATTAGCACTTAAAACACTGGTAATAAGCCGTGCACCCTTAGATAAAAAAGAGAGCATACTTAATGTGTTGCAACAAACACGCCATGAATCATAACTGACATCAAAACAGCTATACCGCTCTCCTTTCACAATAGATGTTTTTGAACTCTGTAAAATACAGAACCATACTTTTATATATAAAAGAGCTATGCCACAATGGAATAAAAATCTTAACGACCATTATGGAAAAGCAAACTCTACCGCTTCCCCTATTCGATAATTTTGAGTACTTTGCTCGACAGTCCTGCCAAGAAGAAGAGTTCTCAGTGGATTTTACCGTAGCCCAACTGTTTCTTAAGGCTTATGATGGCTCAAAAGCTACGTTTAATGCGTATCGACGGGAAGTTGAGCGTCTTCTGCAATGGGCACATTTAATACAAAAAAAATCGATTTTAATCTTAAAAAGAGAAGATATTGAATCGTATATCGCCTTTTGTCAAAACCCTCCTCAACAATGGATAGGAATAAAAAAGGTTCCAAGATTTTTAAACAAAGAGGGGTTTCGTATTGCCAATAAAAATTGGCGTCCTTTTGTTGTCACAGTATCTAAGGCATTGCAAAAACAACAACCTATCTCGATTGGTGACTACGAGCTATCACAAAGTGCCTTAAGAGATATATTTGCCATACTCAGTAGTTTTTATCAGTTTTTAATACAAGAAGAACAAATCGAATATAACCCGGTGCAAATGATTAAACAAAAA
The DNA here is from genome assembly GCA_030428185.1 of Gammaproteobacteria bacterium. Lineage (GTDB taxonomy): Bacteria > Pseudomonadota > Gammaproteobacteria > Legionellales > Legionellaceae > JAUICE01. The sequence continues at coordinate 1,577 of JAUICE010000052.1, read as the reverse complement.
TCAAAGTTTATTCGAAAAAAACAAGGGAAAGATAAAATTCGTAGACTATCAAATACTCAGTGGCAGTATGTATTAGCAACAACAGAGCAATTAGCAAATAAAAAACCTCATCAGCATGAAAGAACTTTGTTTATTCTATCTATATTATTCTCATTATATTTGCGAATATCTGAGCTTGCTGAATCTGCGCGCTGGGCACCGACCATGAATGATTTTTGGCAAGATCAAGATGGTGATTGGTGGTTTACCACCGTAGGCAAAGGTAATAAAGAGCGACAAATTTCAGTCAGTGATTCTATGCTTGATGCGCTAAAACGTTGGAGAGTGTTTCTAGGACTTGCTCCATTACCTAGTGTCAATGATAACTCTCCCCTACTCCCTAAGCTAACAGGTAAAGGAGGCATTACTAGCACCACATATATTAGAGAGCTGGTACAACTTTGTTTTGATTTAGCAACAGACAAATTAAGATCTGAGGGTTTAACCGAAGACGCTGATAATCTTTCGCAAGCAACGGTTCACTGGTTACGTCACACCGGTATTTCTGAAGACGTTAAACATAGACCTCGTGAGCATGTTAGAGATGACGCAGGTCATAGTTCAAGTGCGATTACCGATCGCTATATTGATATTGAATTAAAAGCGAGACATCAGTCTGCAAAACACAAGAAAATAAAGGAATAACCAATCTTGTGAAACCAAACAACTTAAAATACCATCTGTAAATCGTCATCATCAGGTAGCTCTAAAACTTCATCTCTTTTTTCAGCAAATAACTGATCAAAATCCTGTCCATTAAGCGCGCAAATTTGACGCATATTATCTTTTAATTCCTCTGTGAATGCCTCTAGAGGAAGCACCATCATATTAGTAACAATATCACCTAAGCTTTGAGATTTTGAGAAAGCCTGCTTGATAGCTTGAGAACAAGATTTACCAAAAAAATTAAAAACATTAAAGCTATATGAATCACAATAGCGTGTTAAAAGAAACTTTGTTACGAGTACAAAAATTTAATCGATGAACCTCGGGGATCATAGAAAACAAACAACTTAATGCTTTAGGTTGTTTATCAATATGCTTAATTATATCTTCAAACTGAATCCAATTATGAGATTGATAAGTATCATCAGCAGTATACTCAGAATGCAGGCTGAATAAATGACAAATAACCTGCTCCTTTAATTCATCATCTACAAGATAGCCAATAATATCTATAAGCGGTACTTGAAAATATATATCATCATTTTTCTGAATAATCGCTCTTTGCAGCAAAGCATGTTGTTTCTTTAATAACCGAAATCAAATCACCCAAGGTTTTAATCTCTATCAAATCTATACCCCTGTCCTTTCATAATGCATGTTTTTGAGCTTTGCCAAATGCTCAATCTTTGGTATTTTTCTCAATCGGAATGGAATAACCATTCCTTAGTCGAAAAATCCAAACCTTAATCATTTGACTGCGCTCAACCGACAAACTAACTATAAGATTTATTAAAACTTTCTATAACGTTAGACAAAAAGATTTACCTGTGGATAGAGAGATTAAATTTGAGTAATAACAAAGTCTATTGCGA
>JAUICE010000051.1 GCA_030428185.1 Gammaproteobacteria bacterium | reverse complement strand
TTTTAATGCTTTAGGAATGGCGGTAACGGGACCAACACCCATTATCTCGGGCGCACACCCTGTGACTGCAAAAGTATCAAACTCAGCTATCGGTGTTAGCTCATAATCTTTAAGCGCTTGCTCACTTGCCAACAACAAACACGCTGCACCATCACTCATTTGTGAGCTGGTTGCCGCAGTGACTGAACCTTTGAAAGCAAACGGTGATTGTAAGCGCAGCATTTTTTCAATACTTGTATCTAATCGTGGTCCTTCATCAGTGTCTATCATCGAGGCATGCTCACAGACTTCACCGGTTGTTAAGTCTGGCGCTCTGATTACTTGCTCTACTTGAGTAATTTCATCTTTAAATAAGCCGTTAGCAATGGCTGCTCCCGCACGCTGATGACTTTCAAAAGCAAACTCGCACTGCGCTTGTTGAGTTATCTCATACCGTTTAGCAACAATTTCAGCGGTTAACCCCATACCATAGGCAATCGCTTGATGCTCATCATGAAAAACTTCTGGATTGGGAGATAATTTATGCCCACCCATAGGTACCATTGACATCGACTCCACACCACCCGCAATCATTAGATCTGCCTCACCCAAACGTATTCTATCAGCAGCCATCGCAATGGTTTGTACACCTGAGCTACAAAATCGATTGATGGTCATCGCCGGTATGGTGTTAGGAAAATCAGCCAACAACAAAGCATTTCTTGCAATATTCATCCCCTGCTCTGCTTCAGGCATCGCACAACCAATAATAACATCTGCTATATTGCTTTTATCAATACTTGGGTTTCGTAAGAGAATATCCTTTAAAACGGTCACTAAAAGTGTATCCGGACGTGTCTGCCTAAAAACACCTCGTGGAGCCTTGCCGATAGCGGTTCTTCTTGCATCAACAATATATGCTTTTGTCTTCATCGTTAGTTCCTTAATGGCTTACCGGTTTCAAGTATATGTAATACACGATCACGTGTTTTATCCGTTAGCGCTAACTCAACAAATGCTTCACGCTCCAATCGTAAAAACCACTCTTCATCGACTATAGTGCCCTCATTAACATTGCCACCTGTTAAAACAAAGGCGATTTTTTTAGCAATATATGCATCATGCTCACTGATAAATCCACCTTGATGCATGTTGGTAATAATGAGATTTAAACGTGCATTAGCCTCTAAACCCATCACTTGTATCTGTGGATTTACTTTTGGACGATAACCTAAATCAGTTAAATAATTTGCTGTACCCATTGCTGAATATAAAAGCTCTTTAGTATTCATCACTGTGCGTGTTGATTGATTGAGAAAACCTTTTTTAACCGCTTCTAGTGATGAAGTCGCAACAAAAGCAGTTGCAACCATTTTGAATGCATCTTCTAGATAAGCATATTGTGCATTCGGGCAAGATAGCTTAGAAGCGTTTATAGCTAACGTTTTTAAGCCTCCTCCTGCTGGTAATAAACCAACACCCATTTCAACCAAACCAACATAAGACTCAAGTGCACAGATGCTATCGTCGCAATGCATAATAAGCTCTAGCCCACCTCCCAGTGCTCGCCCTCGAACTGCTGCAATGGTAGGTATTGATGAATAAGTTAATCTAAGAGCCGTTCGTTGAAACTGATAAATGGCTTCTGAAAGTTCGTGTTTTTTATCTTCTGCAAATAATGTCACAAACTGTTTTAGGTTTGCACCCAGACTAAAGTTACTATCACTTTCTTGCCATAAAATGAGTGCGTCAAATTCTTTCTCGGCAACGTCTAAGGCTCGATTTATTCCAGATAGCACATCAAGGCCGATACTATTTCCTGAACTTTTAAAACTTAGAATTAAATTCTTATCATCTAGAGTCCAAGCGATAACAGAATCATCCTCAAACACACACCGCTTGGCATGTTTGAAGGTTAACTGCTTTTGATAGATTGGTAACGTAGAAACTGTTTCATAGCTTTTGGTATGTGGATTAAAACTACCCTCTTGATAAAAAGCATCAACTTTAGCCAGCCAACTAGGTAGTTTTGCTGCAACAAGCGTACGTCCTTTATCAACTTCCTCTTGCAATGAAAAAGTACTATTCATGCCTGCAGCTTGCCAGATAGAAAATGGACCTTGAGTCCAACCGAATCCCCAAGAAATTGCATTATCTATGTCTGAAACTTTATGTGCTATTTTCTCTAAATAAAACGCACAATAGTGGAATAAATCTAAATAGCAGTGATATAAAAATTGAGCTTCATGACATGAAGCGTTCTTTAAAGCCAAAAAGCGCTTGCTGAGATCTTTTTCTTTAAGGATAGATAATATCTCCGGTGAAAGTGTGGCCTTAGCAGTCACATACTTTTGCTCTCGATTATCCCAAACCTCTATGACTTTACCTTTTTTTTGATAAACGCCACGACCTGATTTTTGACCTAGCGCCCCAGTTGCTATCAAGTCATTTAACCAAGCTGGAAGCTTATAATATTCATGCCATGGTGAGTCTTTACACTGTTGAGCCATCGTTTCAATCACATGTCCCATGGTGTCTAATCCAACAACATCCATAGTACGAAAGGTCGCACTCTTCGGGCGACCAATCAACTCACCAGTTAATGCATCTACGGTATCTAACGATAAACCAAAGCGCTCTGCATGGTGCATCGTCACCAACAAGGAAAAAACACCGATACGATTCGCAATAAAATTAGGGGTATCTTTCGCTCTAACAACACCTTTACCTAAGTGATGTGTAAAAAAAGTCTCTAAACGATTCAATTGATTGGCGCTAATATCCTTGGAAGGAATAAGCTCCAGCAAATGCATATAACGTGGAGGATTAAAAAAGTGTACACCACAAAAATTGTTGCCTACACTTTGTGGCAAAAGAGACGCCAATTCATTAATACTAATGCCTGAGGTGTTCGTTACTAAAATAGCATCACTAGCAATAAAAGGAGATATTTTCTGATACAAAGATTTTTTAATGTCTAAGCGCTCTGTCACTGCTTCTATAATCAGATCACAATCCTTAAGCGACGCCAAGTCATCGTCATAATTCTGACAAATAATCAGCTCTGCCAGCTCATCACTAGCCAACGGGTTTGGCTTCAATTTTTTTAATCGTGCTACCGCGCTTTTTGCAATCTTATTCTTATCCTTACCCTCAGAGGCCAAATCATACAAACGCGTATTAAAACCCGCATTGACACATTGAGCAGCAATCTGCGCGCCCATCACACCTGCACCAAGTATGGCAATGTTTTTAAAAGCTGATATCTGACTCACTGCGTTGTCCTTAGTTTTTTTGAGGTACTATACCTCTAACCCTTCATAATGCAAGTTTTGAGCGTCGCCGAATCTTTAATCTTTGGTATTTTTCTCAATCACAATGGAGTAACCATTCCTCAATCGAATAATACAAATATAAAAGATTCTGCTTAGCTCAACGGAAAAAACAGTTATTAATTCTATTAAAAATTTATTTTATATCGTTAAACAAAAAGCATTGTCCTCTATTTGACGATAAAAGATGACGCTATAGCCGTAGCTATAGTAAATATTTTATCGTCAAATAGAGGGGAATGATTATAGTTTAAAACTTGTATTATGATGAGTTAGAGGTATTACCTCTAACCCTTCATAATGCAAGTAGGGCTTACGAAAAGCCTCAAGCTCTGCGTTATAAATAATATTTTAATCGGTCACATAGTTTATCTATGCTCTCTCATAAAATACTATTTATGCCTTGATCTTGGAGGCTTTTCGTAAGCCCTAGTTAATATTGGACGTCGCCGAATCTTTAATCTTTGGTATTTTTATCAATCACAATGGAGTAACCATTCCTCAATCGAAAAAAAGTCTAGCACCTATCATGGATGGTATTTTAATGACTCACCCTAGCATTTTTGCCTCCATTGGGTATAGTGAAACAATATAACAGGGAATAAATTGGTGAAAATTAAATGAACAGGGACAATAAGCTTTACGTGCATCTATTTAAACACCGTATGCTTATATTTCTCTTATGCCTAATCGGATTAATTTTATCCTACGCAATCATCCACCAAAACTACGCTAACTACATTATATTTATTGAGTTAACCTTCACCCTTTTATTGCTAGGTGGAATTGCCTTAGTCACTACAAGCAAAAAAACCTTGTTTACCAGTGCCGGTATCGCTACATTATCACTGGTGGTTATGTTATTTAATATAAAACTACAATCTTTAGATCTCTTGCTAACAGGATTATACCTGCAAATTTTTTTCTATATCACCACTACCAGCGTCATTATTTCTCATGTACTTGAGTTTGATAAAGTCACTTCAGACAAAATCCATGGCGCTATCAGTGCCTACCTATTATTAGGAATCATTTGGGCCATGTTCTACACTGCATTTGAATTATCATCCCCGCACTCTTTTGTATTTAGTCATGGACTTCTAACACATTATATCAACGGCTCTGATTATCGAATTTATGTCAGTGAATTTTTGTATTATAGCTTCGTCACTTTAACCACACTCGGATACGGTGACATTGCCCCCCTTTCAAAGTTGGCTCGTGCTTTTTCCTCATTTGAAGCTGTTGCCGGACAAATTTACATCGCTGTGCTGATTGCTAGACTCGTCGGCCTACACATCACTCATACTCACTGGCAAAGAATAAAAAAATATGAGAAGAATAATGGCCATATGAACTAAGGAGTCTACTCCTATCTATTCATAATGCGGGATATAAAGTTACAAGGCTTCATCACCCATTTCACCGGTACGAATACGGATACACTCACTTAACTCGTAGATAAATAATTTACCATCACCTATCTTGCCACTTTGCGCTGCCTTAACAATAACATCACATAGCTCTTCAACTTCATCATCCCTACAAGCAATTTCAATTTTTACTTTGGGTAAGAAATCAACGACGTATTCAGCACCGCGATATAACTCAGTGTGCCCTTTTTGACGACCAAAGCCTTTAACTTCAGTAATAGTCACGCCTCTTACTCCAATCTCCATCAAGGCATCATATATATCATCAACCTTAAATGGTTTAACAATAGCGGTAATTAACTTCATATTGCTCCTTTATTTTAAGCTACCAAGCTAGCATTTTAGCTATCATTAGGTATGATTATCACACCTTTATTATCATACGAAAACTCAAGATGTTTGATAAGAAATTTATAGATGAGATGTGCTCTGAGTTGCTAGCAAGCCTTCCTTTACAAGCTAAAGTCTTTGAAAAAGAATTACATGACAATCTTAATAAACTCATGCAGTCTCTTTTTGACAAACTTGACTTAGTAAGTAGAGAAGAGTTTGATGTACAGAAAAAAGTTCTTTTACGCACACGAAAAAAGGTTGAAGAGCTAGAAAATCTCGTGGCACAATACAGCAAGGAAAAAGAAAGCAGCGACTAACAAGTCGCAAGCTTCTATTTATAGTCCAACTGTTTGCAAGGAGTGCAGCATGCAAGTCGCGATCATTCGCACATACACCTTTATTGGTATTGAGGCTAAGCCTGTCAATGTCGAAACACATATATCTAATGGTCTTCCAAAATTTACTTTAGTTGGTCTTGCCGAAACTTCTTTAAAAGAAAGTAAAGAGCGTGTGAGAAGCGCCATTATCAATACAAAACTTGATTTTCCGAGTCGCAGAATTACCGTAAACTTATCCCCAGCAGATCTACCAAAATCTGGCAGCTCATTTGATCTAGCAATAGCCATCTCTATTCTTGTTGCTACCAATCAAATTGCTCAAAATAAAATTCTCTCATATGCGTTTATAGGTGAGCTTTCATTAAATGGAAAAATAAAAAGCATTCCCAGCACACTACCTAGTCTAGTCAACAAACCTAAAGAAGAAATACTTATTATTCCTAAAGATAATCAGTTTGAGGCATCTATTGTTCGAGACAGTAACATTCTACTTTGCGACTCACTAACAGAGTTATTAACTCATCTTTGTCAGGGCAAGCCATTAGCGACGGCTCCCTATTCTAAGCCTGATGAGGTATATGATGACTATGTGAACTGGAAAGAAATTAAGGGGCAATTATTTGCAAAGCGTGGACTAGAGATTGCTGTTAGCGGTGGCCATCATAGCTTACTCTACGGCCCACCAGGGAGTGGAAAAACATTGATGGCCCAAGCATTACCCAGCATCATGCCTAAATTGAACAAAAAAAAACAAATTGATGTCATGATGCTACACCAATTAAAAAACAGTCGTATACAAGGTGATTTTAAACACTTCCACATCCCTTTTAGATCTCCTCATCATAGCGCTTCAGTGATTTCTTTGGTTGGTGGTGGACAACCCATTAAACCAGGGGAAATATCTCTAGCTCATCAAGGTATATTATTTCTAGATGAGCTGCCTGAATTTAGTCGTCAAGCTATAGAGTCCCTACGCGAACCTCTTGAGTCAGGGATTATTCATATCTCGAGAGCCAATCAACAAGTCAGCTTTCCTGCTAAATTTCAATTAGTCGCCGCATTAAATCCTTGTCCATGCGGATATTTTAATCATACAGAAATTGAGTGTCGCTGCACCAGAGCTGAGATACAGCGCTATCAGACTAAACTCTCTGGTCCAATGCTTGATAGAATTGCACTGTTTATAGACGTCGCTCCTATTAAGCTCAGTGAACATCTAAAAGAAACTTCTGATGATAGTCTGACCATTAGAAAGCAAGTTGAAGCGACACAAAGCATACAATATAACCGACAATTTTGTTTAAATAGCCAATTAAGTTCCAGTCAATTAAAACTTCACTGCTGTTTTGAAAAAAATCTAAAAATCACCTTAGAAAATATAGTTGATAAACTATCATTCTCAGCAAGACAGTATTACCAACTTTTACGTGTCAGCCGTACTTTAGCCGATATGGATTCAAGTAAATACATCACAAAAAAGCACATTGATGAGGCTTTACTGTATCGCAATAAACATCGATGGCGCTAGAAAGTAACGATGAATCTTTACTCGTTTTACGAGTTAAATGTCTTAACCCAAGACTTCAGCATATCAAAGCAGGCCAAAAGACCCAATGCTTCTCCACCTTTTGGCCGACCCGGTGTTGAAGACGAATTCCAGGCCATAATATCGAAGTGTGCCCATGGTGTTTTAACAGATACAAAGTGCTCTAGAAATAATGCAGCCGTTATTGCTCCACCATATACACTACTACCAGTATTTGAAATATCAGCAACACTACCTTTGATCAATTCTTTGTAGGGCTGATGTAAGGGCAGTCGCCAAACCGGATCACACATTTTTTCTGAGCTATCTAATAACCCCTCTGACACTGATTCATCATTTGTAAACATTGCGGCGATATCAGTACCTACTGCAACTCTTGCAGCACCAGTCAATGTTGCAAAATCTATAATTAAATCTGGTTTTTTTTCCGACGCCAAGCTCAGTGCATCCGCTAAGATAACGCGCCCCTCAGCATCAGTATTGCCAACTTCAACGGTTAAACCCTTTCTTGTATGAACTACATCACCTGGGCGATAAGCATTGCCACTAATCGCATTTTCCACTGCGGGAATAATGACCGTTAACCTTATCGATAACTTTAAGCTCATAATCAATTGAGCTAAACCTAGAACATGAGCAGCACCACCCATATCTTTCTTCATCAGCAACATGTTAGAGCCAGGCTTAATATCCAAGCCACCACTATCAAAACAAACACCCTTACCAACCAAGCACAGATGCGGATGATGGGACTCACCCCACGATAGCTCAATTAACCGCGGCTCATTTAGCGCAGCTCTACCTACCGTATGTACAGCTGGAAAATTTTGCACAAGCAAATCATCACCTGAGATCTCTTTAAATAACGCATCATATTGAACGGCAAGTTGCGCACACACCTGAGCTAATTCTTTAGGACCTAAATCTTCACACGGAGTATTAATCAAATCACGAACTAAAAATATAGCCTCTATAATAGATTTAGCTTCTCTATATTTACTTGCCTGTAAAACAAGATTCGGATAACGTTTTTTACTTTGCTTATAACGCTCAAATTGATATTGCGCACGTCCCCAAGCCACTACGTTCAACAAATGATTACTTGTCTGGGTATAATAATCTCCAGCCGGTAACTTTTCTGAAGCCACCGCCCATGATGTCTCATCAATTTTACCACTAACCCCTAGATAGACTTTTTTAAGCGTTCCATTTGTCCCAGGTATTAGACAAAGCGTCGATGGCTTTGCTGTAAACTGATTAGCCTCTACCCAGTTTTGAATCATTTGAGACTCTAAGCTAAGTGTTTTTGAAAAGTTTTTTATAGTAACTGGAATAATTTCAATTGCGTTTTTTGATGACTCAATAAACATGTAGTCTTTCTCCTACTGTTGTCTAAACTGCTTTATACGAATACCGCAAACAAAAAGCGTTAAAAAATAAACCATTATTGCCAAGCTCACTGACAAGATTAAATACATTATTCTTAAGTAACTACTGATGGTTATCCAAGCAATACTATCTCTTAAAAAGATTAGCAATGTAGCTATAACAACATTTGCAACAATAAGCTTAAGAAAATATAAGGCCCATCCTGGCTCTTTAATGTAAATTTTGCGCTTCACTAGAAAATAAAAGAGTAATAATGCATTGACCCATCCCGCAATACTTGATGCTAAAGCCAGGCCCGCATGCGCAAATGGCTTAATGAATAATAAACATAATACTGTATTTATAAGCATGGCAATCACACCGACCTTAACCGGTGTTTTGATATTTTGCGTCGCATAAAATGCTGAGCCCAACACTTTAATCAACATAAACGCTGTTAACCCTAAAGAGAATGCTCTAAGGCTCTTCATAGTCATGATGCTATCATGAAGCTCAAACTTGCCATAGCCAAGCAAGGTTATCAGCAAAGGTAATGCAAATATCATTAAGCCCACTGTTGCAGGTAGGGCTATTAATAGAACCATTCTAACTGACCAATCCAGTGCTTTTGAATAGTGACGCATTTCATGTGATGCAAATGCTCTTGATAAAGTAGGCAAAATAACTGTTGCAATGGCTACACCAAATACCCCTAATGGAAAAAAAGTTAACCTATCAGAATAATATAGCCAAGAAACACTACCAACAGGTAAAAAGGAGGCAAAGACAGTATCTAATAACAAATTAATTTGTGCAACAGAAACACCAAACAAGGCAGGCACCATTAATTTTAAAACTTTTATGACGCCCTTATCTTTAAAGTTAACTTTGGGCCGCTTTAATAAATCAAGCCTATATAAAAAAGGAAGTTGAAACAGATATTGTAAAATCCCAGCAATCAAAACGCCACAAGCCAGTGCATAGACTGGCTGCGCCCAAAAACTCCTACCAAATACAGCAGATAAAATGAGTACAACATTTAAAATCACGGGTGTAAATGCCGGTATAGCAAAACGTCCAAATGTATTCAGTATCGCTCCCGATAAAGCTGTTAATGAGATAAACAACAAGTAAGGAAAGGTAAGTTTCAACATAAAGCTTGCATGCCCAAATCTTGGATCTGAAAACGAAAAACCAGGGGCAAATATTTTAATAATGAATGGTGATAGCAAAATAGCAAAAACAGTGATCAGCATTAAGATGATGAATAAATTTCCTGTCATATCAGCAATAAACTGCTTTAGAGAACGCTCAGTTTCATTCTTTTGATATTCAGAAAGTACTGGCACAAACGCTTGAGAGAAGGCACCTTCAGCAAAAATTCGTCGCATAAAATTTGGAATTTTAAATGCGATAAAAAATGCATCAATAGCTGGACCTGCGCCAAATATCTGAGCTATGCTCACATCTCGAATAAATCCTAAGACCCTTGAAAGCATGGTCATGCTTGACACGATGCCGCTAGAGCGCAATAGACTTTGCGATTTTACTTTTGTTTGTATATCTTCTTCCAACTGATTACTATCTTTGATAATGACTTAGTTGACGATTTTACTGCGAATTTTATGAAATAAGTATCCCTTAACCTAAAAGATTCGAGAAAAACTAAAAGATGGTGATTCATACTGTTTTCCTTTAGTATTTGCAGCTTCATTTCACCTAAATTAAAAAAGAACTGTAATATGAAAGAGCAGCTAGCAGATCCTAAAACTACTACAAGTACCACTACACTTTTTTTGCAAATACCCTGGCGTCGTTTAGGCAATAGCGCTTTAGTCATTGCATGGACAGCTTTAGGATACCAAATGGGGAATGACTATTGTATGAGTGATCCGAGTCAAACCTGCAACTGGTATAATCAATATGCTATAGGAGGTGCTATTTCTAGTATCGTTATTTCTAAAGGGGTTAGCTTTTTTGCTCAAACAGCAAAAAGAGCTTACTATGATCACCAAGTCAACACCTATCGTCACTCTATTGACAAAAACATAGCCTCATTACTTGAGCAATTTCAAAATAGTACACATAAGAAATTATTAAAATTTAACATCTACTTGTATATAGACTTGATTGACACACAATACGCTTACTATGGTCAGCAAAGCATGTATGCACTACAAAACAAATCAGAAAAGCTAAAACAGCTTGATAGTGAGCTAAAGAGTTATTTAATCAGCTTTGAGCAAGCTCCAAAGCTTGGAGAAAAAGTCACCAATAAGCTGCAAGAAAAAATCATGACCTTCTGGAATCAAGAGAATCAAGATATCTATGAGGCTATGGGCGATAAAGACAAAGTCAGTGCATTATGGAATGCTAAAAGCTTAACTCACCAGTTAAGTTCAGATGCATTAGCCAAAAAGGAGCACATACACGCGACACCTTAAATAAATTTGATACATTTACCGTATCAAGAGCGATGAAAGTGCTTGACTTTTCGATAAATTAACGTCATTATTGCGCTTTTTTAGACCAAACTCAGGTGAGGAATACCAGTGGCTAATATTAAATCAGCTATTAAACGTGCTCGTCAAAATACAGTACGTAGAAAACATAACGCATCTCGTCGATCAATGCTAAGAACCTATATGAAACAGGTACTTAAACTAGTTGAACATCAAGATGTTGATGGCGCTAAATCTGCTTTTGTTAAAGCTCAAGCGGTTATCGATAAAGCCGTCAGTAAAGGATTAATCCACAAAAACACAGCTGCAAGACAGAAACAGCGTCTATCTAAAAAAGTCAAACTGTTAAGCCAAGCTGCATAACAGATGCAATCATCTAAAGATAAAGCCTCTTTAAATATTCAAACACTTAAAGAGGCAATCATCGAGGCATACAGTGAGCCAAGCGATGGCAACAAAACCAATCAAGTACACCGTTTACTCCTAACCTCTACTTTATTGTTACCAATCAATAAAGCCCTATCAAACAGTAACGATGATGTCGTCCCTTTATTTCTTGAAGAAAATGAACGCTGCTTTTTGCCTGTTTTTACGCAAAAAGAGCACCTGGAATCATGGGCACAAGAATCAATTGATGAAATTTCTACTCTAAGCCTGCTGGGAAGTGAGCTAATAAAAGGGGTATCAGACAGTGTATATGTGTGCTTAGATATCGGTTGTGCGCACTATAAAGAATTTAGCCCACAGGAAGTTGCAAGAATGAGACAAATGCTCAGTAAGGTTGAGTCTCTTATGAAAAAAAACACCAAAACCACTGATCGCGTATCATCCTAGACGTAAATCAGCTAGAAACTTACGCAATCGGTCGTCATGTTACTGCTGTATTAAGCTATCATATCTATGATCTGATAGCCTAGAATGGTTGCTGCTACCACAGCCGCAACTTTAGCTACATTTGTGATTGCTCTGTCACTCGAATCAAAAGACTCATCATTAGCCGCCTGAGCAGATACATTAAATTCGTCTTTCTTAGCAAATAACTCTAAGCAAGGCGCCTCACCATAAAATCCAGCCCACCATCCATCTAGCCAATATTGGCTTTCCATAGAGTGTGGCTCATAAGGATTATCTTCTTCAGAAAATTCAAGATTAGAAGCTTCATAACCTTCAAGGTAGCAATCTTCTAAGGGCGGGTTACTGACGCTCAGCTGTAACTTAAGATAAGGCAACAGCGCTTCTTCTAGATTTTTTTCGCTCATAGCATTCCCCTTCTCTCCATTAAGGGATTCATGGCTGTTGGTTCAAACGGCTATCAGCCACAAACCTGGTTAAGACTTACAAAAAATTTCCTATTAAGTTCATTATAATCACAACTGTATTATTTGAAAACCCCTAGAGAACAAGATTTACAAATTGGATAAATTGCTCTCCACAATTGATTGCTTATGGAGCTAACCTATTGATTTCCCATGATTTATTTTTAATGGTATACAACAACCTATCATGAAGGCGATTATCTCTTCCTTGCCAAAACTCTATCTCAAGTGGTTTCACACCATAGCCCCCCCAATGATTTGGGCGTAAAACAGGCTCATCGCCAACTGTTTTAATCAGTGTATTCATTCGAGATTCAAGCTCCCCCCTAGATGTAATAATTTGACTTTGATCTGAGGCATGAGCCGCCAACTGACTGGCTTTGGGACGAGATGCAAAGTAATCATCTGATAACTCTTGACTCAATTTGAAGATCTTTCCTCTAATCCGGACTTGTCTAGCAAGTGCTGGCCAAAAGAAGTTTAAAGCGACAAATGGGTTATGTTTTAGATCTAAGGCTTTTTTGCTTTCATAATTGGTGTAAAAAACAAACGATTCATCAATAATACCTTTTAGCAAAACAACACGTGAATCAGGATACCCTTTATCACTGATTGTCGATAATATCATTGCGGTAGGATCGTAATTATCAGTTTTGGCAACATCTTCAAACCAAATATGAAACTGCGCAAACGGAGACGATTGCGCAGTTGTTTCTGAGAGCTCTATCGTGCCATATTCACGACGATAGTCTGACAAATACTTTGTCATGTGATTACCAGCCGGTTACTTCTTTTAAAGCCTCAGCAATATCACTCGGTGAGCGAACCGTTTTCACTCCAGCAGCTTCTAGAGCTTTAAACTTATCTTCCGCAGTGCCTTTACCGCCTGCAATAATAGCGCCTGCATGGCCCATACGCTTACCTTTAGGTGCAGTGACTCCAGCAATATAAGAGACCACTGGTTTAGTTACATGAGCCTTTATAAATTCTGCCGCCTCTTCTTCAGCACTACCACCAATTTCACCGACCATCACAATCGCTTCAGTTTGCGCATCATCTTGAAAAAGAGCGAGTGCGTCAATAAAGGTTGTACCTGGAATTGGATCACCACCAATTCCAATACAAGTGCTTTGACCAAATCCTGCATCTGTGGTTTGCTTGACCGCCTCATAGGTCAATGTTCCTGAGCGTGACACAATACCAACTTTTCCAGGTAAATGGATTGAGCCAGGCATAATGCCAATTTTACATTCGCCAGGTGTGATAATTCCAGGACAGTTCGGCCCAATCAAGCGTACATTCGGTTTATGAGCACTTAAGTATGCTTTAACCTCTAACATATCTAATGTTGGAATACCTTCTGTGATACAAACGATAAGCTCAATACCGCTATCACTGGCTTCAATGATAGAATCTTTGCAAAAAGGTGCGGGTACATAGATAACTGAAGCAGTTGTTCCCGTTTCTTTCACAGCATCTTCTACTGTATTGAACACAGGTAAGCCTAAATGCGTCTGCCCACCTTTGCCAGGTGTCACACCACCAACCATTTTAGTACCATATTCAATCGCTTGCTCACAATGGAATGTGCCCTGTTTACCAGTAAACCCTTGGCAAATAACTTTGGTTTCTTTATTAACTAATACACTCATGATTATTTCTCTACTGCTTTCACGATTTTTTGGGCCGCATCCATTAAACTGGTTGCAGGAATAATATTTAAACTGCTTTCACTTAACAATTTAGCGCCAGCTTCAGCGTTATTACCTTCAAGTCGAACAACAACGGGCTGAGTCACATTAACCTCAGATACTGCAGCCATAATACCTTCTGCAATCAAGTCACAACGTACGATGCCACCAAAAATATTGACCAAAATACCTTCTACATTTTCGTCAGATAAAATAATTTTTAGCGCTTCTGTAACTCGCTCTTTAGTTGCACCACCACCCACATCTAAAAAGTTTGCCGGCTCACCACCTGCTAGCTTAATAACATCCATAGTAGCCATCGCAAGCCCCGCACCATTAACCATACAGCCGATTTTTCCCTCAAGCGGAATATAGTTTAACTCCCACTCATGAGCACGATTTACACGCTCATCTTCTTGAGAGCTATCACGCAAAGTACGCACCTCTGGTAAACGATACAATGCGTTGTCATCCACATTCATTTTACAATCAAGACAGAGTAAATCCCCATCTGTTTTGATAATGAGTGGATTAATTTCTAAGAGACTTAAATCATAATCCACAAAGAGTTTACCAAGCCCCATTAATATTTGCGTAAACTGCTTAATTTGTTTGTCTTTAAGGCCTAACTTAAATGCCATACTACGTGCATGATACGGCATAACGCCTAGCATCGGATCAACAACAACCTGATGAATTTTATCAGGTGTTTCCTCTGCAACCTTTTCAATTTCCACTCCACCTTCTGTCGATGCCATAAATACGACTCGGCGAGTTGCTCTATCAACCACTGCACCTAAGTAAAGCTCTTTATCAATATCGCTGGTTGCCTCAACCAGCACTGAGTTAACAGGCTGACCATCACTATCTGTTTGATAAGTTACAAGCCTTGTGCCAAGCATACCGTTTACAGCATTAATGAGATCATCTTTATTATCTACCAACTTAACACCGCCAGCTTTACCCCGACCACCTGCATGAACTTGCGCCTTAACCACCCATCTGTCGGTGGATAGTGATGCTATTTGTTTTAATACATCTTCACCTGTAAAAACCACTTCACCGGTTGGTACAGGCAAACCGTATTGCGCTAGAATTTTTTTTGCTTGATATTCATGTAAATTCATTGGATTACCTTTTATACATCTAATAAGAGTC
>JAUICE010000050.1 GCA_030428185.1 Gammaproteobacteria bacterium | reverse complement strand
ACCCGCAATGCCTGTATATGCTCTTCTCACATCACAGTTAGCCATGAGTTCAGCTTCTTCAACTGCTCGTTGAATCGATTGAATGGTTGACTCGATATTGACGACCACGCCTCTTTTTAACCCCTTAGAAGCATGACGGCCTAAACCAATGATTTCAATTTTCTTATCAGGCGTAACTTCACCAATCAGTGCAACAACTTTTGACGTGCCAATATCCAGACCGACAATCAAATTTCTATCCTGTTTTTTCGCCATGAAAACACCTATAACTCAACATTTTCCATAAAGAAGACTGCTACCTCCAGCGCACAGCCATACCATGTTGATACCTTAAATCAATGGATACAATATGTGATGTCTTTTCCTGAACTAACGTTTTATACACATCTGCAAAACGTCTAAGTTCTTTTTGATAGTTTGGATAACTTGCAACAATCACAAAGTCTTGCACCAACTCAAGCTTAAGTAGCGCTTGATTTATACTTAATTTTTTAACTGCTAGGCCAACACTACCTAGTATCTTACTGATTTTTTTATATTCTTGTAAGAGTTCTGGTGAAAACTGTCTATCTGACACGATTGCTGGCAGATTTTCAAACCGAGTGCGATTATTTTCATCAAAAATAACGCCTTTGTCATCAACAAGTTTTGAATCATTAAAACGTAAAATAGGAATTCGCTCCGTAAGAAAAACTTTTAATGTATCTGGCCAGAGTCGAGAAACTGCAGCGTGACGAATTGAGTGATTTTGCTCTAATCTTTTTTTTATCCGTACTGGATTGGCACCGAAGTAACCATCTCTGATAAATGGTAAAAGAAGCTTTGCAACCTCTTCTCTTGAAACAAAACGAAAATCACTTTCAATTTTAACTTTTGTTATCGGTGATATGAGTACATGTCGATATTGAACATATATGACAACACAAATAATGCCGATTAAGGCGCTAAGCAAAAAAAATGTTCTCTTTGTTCTCATAAACTAAACATAATCTCGTAGTAACTGACTACGACGTACATGTCGTCTCAATGCATTTTCAATCAAACGAGAAATAAGCTCACTATACTCAATACCACTATGCTGCCATAACTTTGGATACATACTAATGCTCGTAAACCCAGGCAGTGTATTCACCTCATTCAAGATAATACGACCACTATCCTCAATAAAAAAATCGATTCGTGCTAAGTCATTTAAGTCGAGTGCCTTAAACACGTTTATCGCTACTTGCTTGAGATTACTTTTTGTCTCTTCTGACACCGCAGCAGGTACTATTAATTCTGCGCTTCCTTGTGAACAATATTTAGCATCATAAGAATAAAAATCTTGCTGATTTAACATCCTAATTTCACCAAACACGTCACTGGCTTCTACGTTATTATCTTCTTCCAAAATAGCGACTTCAATTTCCCTACCAACGACTGCTTTTTCAATCAATATTTTTTCATCAAAACGAAAAGCATTTTCAATAGCCTGTAACAACTCTTTTTTAGTTAACGCTTTCTCAACACCCACACTTGAACCCGTATGGGCCGGCTTAACAAATAATGGAAAACCAAATGTGTCTATCGCCGTTGAAATTTTTACATCTCTTTCTGATTTTTGTGTATCTTTATAGAAAAACACATAGTCTGCAACGTCTACGCCTGCTAAAGCGACTAACTGCTTCGTTAACACTTTATCCATTGCGCAAGCTGAGCCCTGAACATTGGAACCAACGTATGGAGTATTTGAAAGCTCAATGGCACCTTGAAAACACCCATCTTCATACAATGGTCCATGAATAATCGGCAGCACGACATCAATTGATTGAAATGATTCAGTCGCCATTAGAAACGGTTTGGATTTATCATTTTTAATCGGCAAAGATTGTTCGTGCTCAAGCATGGAGTCAACATCGTTTAAATACCACAAACCTTTTTTATCACCACCAATAAGCAAAACCTGGTAACTATCTTTATCGATTGCACGAAAAACAGAGCAAGCTGATAGTTGTGAAATTTCATGCTCATTTGACATGCCACCATAAACAATCGCGACTGTTTTTTTTGAATTTGACATCAATACTCCCTTTCCCTCTGACCAATAATATGCACTTCTGGTTGTAAGGTGATCCCTTTTTCTGCTTTAACTGTCTTTTGGACAAAATTAATGAGTTCCTCAATGTCTATGGCATGTGCACTACCTGTATTATTAATAAAATTTGCATGTTTTTCTGAAACACACGCGCCCCCAATCTGATGTCCTTTCAAACCGCAGGCTTCAATGAGCTCTGCCGCATAAAAGCCCTCTGGATTTCTAAAAACGGAGCCGCAGTTGTACTCACCGGCTGGTTGTGTTTTTGCTCGTCTATCAAGTAACTGCTTAATCTTATCTATTGATACCTGTTTATTCCCTGAGTCCAACTGAAATCTGGCACTCACAAACCACTCTTTTGCAGATAGTCCGCTGACATGTCTATAAGAAACACTAAAATCACTTTTTTTACGACGAGATATCTCACCTTGGCGGTTAATCACATCCACATGCACTAATCTGTCCCAGGTCTCACCATCAAAGCAACCGGCATTCATCCTAAGGGCGCCCCCCATGGTACCGGGTATACCTGCCCAAAACTCACCACCACTTAAGTGATTCCGTGCACAAAATCTCGCCATTGACGCGCAAGACACACCCACTTCAACATCCACCATATCATCACCACAAAGTGCGATATGCTTCAACGCACCTTGTGTCAGAATGACAAGCCCAGAAATACCACCGTCACGAATCAGTAAGTTACTCCCTAACCCTAACCATACGATAGGAACATCCTCATCAAGTGATGCAAGCGCCTTTTGTAAGCTGGCTAAATTACGTGGTTTGTATAGACAGTCTGCAATACCTCCAACACGCCAAGTGCTATATGCAGCTAATGACTCGTTATACTTTACCTCACCATCAAAATCGATATTGATCTTCATATCATCTTCACTTCGTTACGAGTTTATTTATCAACTGTCCTATGCTCCCTGCGCCTTGAACCAATATAACATCATCATCACCAACTATATCATCAAGCTTTTTTGCTGTTGTATCTAGTGAAACTACATGTACAGAGGTCTTAATGTCTTGGGCCATAATTTCACTTGAAACCCCTTCAATAGGGGACTCACCTGCAGAATAAATATCTAACAATACTAGCTCATTGGCGACAGCAAGCGCATGACAAAAATCTTTATATAAGGACTGGGTACGACTATAACGGTGTGGCTGAAACACGTGAACCAAGCGCTTGGTCGGCCAAACTTTTTTTATTGTCTCAGTCGTTGCTAGGATCTCATTTGGATGATGCCCGTAATCATCAATAATAGTAACACTCTTGTTGTTTATTTTAACGTTTTTATATAATTGAAAGCGACGTCCAACACCTTGAAATTCAGAGAGCGCTTGAAGCAGTAAATCATCTTTAATGCCGACTTCTGTTGCAACAGCAATTGCTGCGAGTGCATTTAATACATTATGACGACCTGGCAAG
Source organism: Gammaproteobacteria bacterium (assembly GCA_030428185.1). GTDB lineage: Bacteria > Pseudomonadota > Gammaproteobacteria > Legionellales > Legionellaceae > JAUICE01. The sequence goes on along the minus strand of JAUICE010000050.1, from coordinate 11,909 downwards.
TTTAAACGGACATTCAATGTGGCTGCATTATTCCTTTTTACACAAAACGTACTCATTAAACCTTCTTGTCGCCAATCATAAGCGCTGATTTGTGCATCCTCATCAAATCCATAGGTGATCACCGGACGTTGTATTCGCTCTAATATTTCTTTAACAACAGGATCATCAACGCACATCACAGCAAGTCCATAAAATGGCAGCTGATGAATAAAATCAATAAACGTTTGCCGAAGCTGGTTAAAATCATCTTTATAAGTTGCCATATGATCGGCGTCAACATTGGTTACCACGGCAATGGTTGGCTTTAAGTATAAAAAAGACGCATCACTTTCATCTGCTTCAGCAATAAAATATGGAGAGGCACCAAGTTTTGCTGTTGCCCCTAAACTATTTAACTTACCCCCAATAACATAGCTGGGGTCTAGCTCTCCTTCAGCCATAATACTGGCTATCAAACTGGTTGTAGTTGTTTTTCCATGTGTGCCAGCAACGGCTATTCCACACTTAAAACGCATCAACTCTCCAAGCATTTCAGCCCTAGGGATAATAGGTATGTTTTTAGCTCTTGCCGCTTGTACTTCTTGATTATGTTCATTAACGGCGCTTGAGATAACGACCACATCGACATCCTCAATATTAGTTGCCTTATGACCAATATAAACGGTTGCACCTAGTTTTTTTAACCTCGATGTCACTGTGCTTTCAGAAAGATCGGAGCCACTGACTGTATAACCATCATTTAACAAAACTTCTGCAATACCACACATACCGACACCGCCAATACCAACAAAGTGTATCCGTCGACACCGATTCATTCTATAGGTTGTACGCTCACTCATCTTCATAGCAATAGCTCCTTTTGTTGAGCGCATCGTCTTATCATAGGTATACTCGCCATCGTGCCTCATGATCTACTCGAAGTAATATGGAAATAGCCACCAACGTCACTATTAAGCTACTACCGCCTGAGCTCATCAGCGGCAACGTCAGCCCCTTTGTCGGTAATAGACCTATATTAACACCAATATTAATCATAGCCTGGATAATTATCCAAAACGTTATCCCAAAAGCTAAATAAGCAGAAAAAAATTGGTTTTTATGTTTTGCTAAATAGGCAATTGAAAAGCCTCGCCAAGCAAGTATGCCATAGAGTAATAAAATAAAAAGAACCCCTATCAGGCCCAACTCCTCAGCCAACACTGCCAATAGAAAATCAGTATGAGCCTCAGGAAGATAAAATAATTTTTGTACACTCTCTCCAAGACCTGCACCTAAAAGACCTCCCCGACCAAAAGCAATTAAGGACTGTGTTAATTGATACCCTCCATCAAATTGATTTTCCCAAGGATGAAGAAAAGAGGTCAATCGTTCGACACGATAAGGAGAAGAAACCGCCATGACTAAAATAAGGCTTGCTGCAATAACCAATAAAATGAAAAACTGTCTCAACTTAACTTCAGCAATAAATAACATGGCTAACACCGTTAATGTAATCACCACCGAAGCACCAAAGTCAGGCTCTTTTAATAACAACAGACAAACAAGCGACAGCACTATCATTGGTTTGAGAAATCCACTCAACTGTGATCTGACCTCTTCTTGCTTTCTTGCAAAAAATCCTGCCATATAAACAATCACGGCAAGTTTGGCTAACTCAGATACCTGAAAACCAAAAGGTCCTATGCCTATCCAACGATAACTACCATTGACCGAACGACCGATGCCTGGTATTAAAACAACCAGCAATAAAAATAAACTTATTAGTAAGAAATAACCACTATACTTTAGCCAGTTTGCTGTCTTTACTCTTAAAACAAATACAGAGCAAACCAATCCCAAAATGAGATATATCCCCTGGCGTGCAACATAATGTAATGGATTATTGAAGGTCTTTTCTGAAATAACAATAGAACTTGAGGCAACCATTAAAAGCCCCATCAATAAAAGCGCAAGAACGGCTAACAATAACCATCCGTCATATAAACTCAAGGGTTTGTGTGTGACTTTTCCTGATAAAGTCACATGTCTTGGTCCCATCATAGTGCCATTACTTTTTGCATGAACAGCTCACCTCTTTCATTAAAATTTTTAAACATATCAAAGCTTGCACACGCAGGAGAAAATAACACGGTATCTCCATCTCTCGCATCGTTTCGCGCCTTAGCTAGGGCCTCATCTAAATCATTGACCACATGAGTTTTAGACTCATCATTGATTGCTTGAGCGATGTTTGCTTTATCTTCACCAAATAAAACAACTCGATGTACATATTGATGAATATACTTTGCTAACTCAGCAAAATCAGCCCCTTTACCTTGGCCACCGGCAATCAAAATGAGTCGTCCAGGTATTTCTTCACTTAATCCCTTAATGGCCGCTACCGTTGCATCAACGTTCGTTCCTTTAGAATCATTCAGCCAGGTCACACCCTCTTTTTGACAAACAAGCTGACAACGGTGAGGCAATCCTTTGAATGTTTTTAAGCCTTTAGCGACCTCTTCTAAAGATAAGCCATACTGCAAGCAAATAGCACTGGCAGCGAGTGCATTAAAATAATTATGCTCGCCTCTGACTTGTAAATGATTTACCGCCAAAAAAGGCTTGGTATGATAAGCTAAATATCGCGTATTATCCTTAGTCACCAAAGAGCAATCACCGTTTTTGCCAAAGCTTATGACTGCTTTTTTATCTCTTTGCTTATCGAGTGTATTCTTATCATCCTCATTCATCACTATAGTTTGTGCGTGCATATAGATACGTTTTTTGGCGCTAATATAGTGTGCAAACGTTTGATGTCTATCGAGATGATCTGGAGTGATATTCAAAATACAGCCCACCATAAGCTTCAGTGAATAAGTAGACTCTAACTGGAAACTTGAAAGCTCCATGACAAACACATCGAAAGACTTGGCCAATAAATCTAGTACGGGCTCACCAATATTTCCGCAAACAGCAACACTAAGCCCCGTTGTCTTTAAAATATCTTCGACCATTGTCGTGACAGTGCTTTTGCCATTGGTCCCAGTAATACCAATCACCGGTTGTTTATTTGCCCCTGCAAACAGCTCTATATCGCTAATAATCGGTATATCTAATAATTTTGCTTTGAGTAATATCTCTTCATTGAGTGATACACCAGGGCTTGCTACAACTGTATCTATAAATGTCCAATCAAGCTCACTAAAATCACCTAACAGTATCTGTTTACAGCAAGCATTTTCTTTTAATGGCTCAGTGTTTTTGACAATATTTCTCGTATCATATGCAATAAATGTTTGATTGCTTCGCGCAAAAAATCTAGCGACGGATAAACCGGTTAATCCAAGGCCAACCACCAAAGGATACTTTTTCATTCACTTACCTAAACTTTAATGACATAAGTCCTATAAGAACAAAGATAACCGTTAAAATCCAAAACCTAACAGTTACTTTTTCTTCAGCCCAGCCTTTTAACTCAAAGTGGTGATGTAATGGCGCCATACGAAAAATTCGCTTACCGCCAGTCAATTTGAAATAAATGACTTGCAGAATAACCGACAACGTTTCTAACACAAAAATACCACTCATGATAAAAAGCACTAATTCTTGTTTCACACATACTGCGATGGCGCCTAAAGAAGCGCCCAAAGATAAAGAGCCAACATCACCCATGAATACTTCTGCTGGATGGGTGTTATACCATAAAAATCCTAAACCAGCGCCAGCCAAAGCGCTGGTAAACACCATGAGCTCACCTACATGATGAATATAAGGAAGTCCAAGATATTGAGCATGCCCTACGTTACCCATAGCATAAGCAAATACTCCTAGAGCGACCGCAATCATCACAACGGGTGGTGTTGCAAGACCGTCTAGACCATCCGTTAAATTCACCGCATTTGAAGAGCCCACAATGACCAAATAACAAAAAATAGGATAAAACCAAGATAGATTTAACACTAAATGTTTAAAGAAGGGAACCAACAAGTCTCCGTGAACATTGGAGCAAAAATACATATAAAGTGCGACTAGAAAACCAACCACTGACTGCATTAAATATTTTTGTTTTGCAGAAAGACCTTTAGCATTTTTCAGCACCACTTTACGATAATCATCAACCCAACCGATCAATCCAAATGCAAGCGTGGTCAATAACACCACCCACAGATAGCGATTAGATAAGTCCCCCCATAAAAGAACACTAATGGTCACGCCCAAAAGTATCAGAACACCACCCATTGTTGGTGTTCCTGATTTAACAAGGTGTGACTTAGGGCCATCATCGCGAACAGACTGACCAATTTGTAGCGCTTGTAATTGACGTATAGTAAACGGCCCTAAAAGCAATGAAACTAATAAAGCACTGAGTGCCGCTAAAAGAGAACGAACCGTTAAATAATGCATCAAATTATGCAGGTGTGGATAATTTAAAAGCGTCTGAGATAGCCAGTAAAACATTTGTATTTTCCTAAAATAATTATTGCTCTAATAATTTAGTGACAACCTCTTCCATCTTGGCGCTTCTTGAGCCTTTAACCAAAATTGTTGTCTCCTTTAACTGAAGCAAGTTCATCGCATCAGCCATGGCCTGCTTATCGTTAAAGTGCTTTTTATCATGCTTGAATACTCTAAAAGCTTCGGGATTCATTGCCCCACAAGTCAATAAATAATCAATCTCTTTTTGATTAAGGTGCTCTGCAATTTGTTGGTAGTGTTTATCAAGATCATCCCCTACCTCAGCAAGATCACCTAGAATAAACACTCGCCTACCCGCAAAATTTGCTAACACATCAATCGCAGCCTTGACTGAGCGTAGATTGGCATTATACGTATCATCGAGCACCCGAATACCACTTTGTGATAAATGCTCTGTCAAACGACCCTTAACGCCTTTAAACTGGCTTAGACCAATGGCAATATCCTTATCTGAGACACCTACTGCATAGCAAAGCGCTGCTGCTGCTACTGCATTTGCCAGATTATGTTCACCCGGCACTGATAGTGAAATACGATTTGAACGCTTGCCTTTCAAATTGAGGATAAAGGTATAACACCCCGTATCGCTCACTGAACTATCGCTGGCATAAATATCTGCGTCACTATTATAAGTTGCACATGTGAGCATATGATTCGGTAATTGATGCACTAGAGGCGCTAGACGTTCATCATCTATATTAATCACCGCTGTTCCTGTTGACGCTAAGCCACTAAAAATTTCACTTTTAGCCTTTAGCACGCCATCGATAGAGCCAAAACCTTCAAGATGTGCTGGAGCAATATTATTGATATAGGCAACATCAGGCAATACGAGTCGAACAAGAGAGGCTATTTCACCGATATGGTTAGCACCCAACTCAAACACTGCAAACTGATGTGTTTCATTTAAACGAAGTAAGCTTAATGGTACTCCAATATGGTTGTTGTAATTGCCTGGTGTCGCCAATGATGGTTTAGGTAAGATGCTAGCAACCATTTCTTTGACCGTCGTTTTCCCGCAGCTTCCTGTTAAAGCAATAATGGGCAAGTTATAGTGCTTACGATGATATAAAGCTAAATCTTGAAGTGCCTTTAGACTGTCTTTAACAACAATTTGGGGTAGTGCCACTGCCATTTGTTTTTCAACTACTGCACATACACCACCTGACTCTTTTACCGATTCAAGATATGAATGCCCATCGCCACCATCACAGGTCAGTGCAAAAAAACAGTTTCCTTTTTTGATCTCACGACTGTCGTGGGTATAGCCGCTGACTTCAACATCCCCACCTTCAAGCCTACCACCGACCACTTTAGTAATTTTAGAAGCAAACATGATAACAAATTCACTTAAGTGCTTTATTGATTTCGTATAAAGTTTACACCAAAAAATGAGTAACGTCGCATCGCATACCAATCGATGGCAGTGCTATACCCCTATCCTTTCATAATGCACGTTTTTAGACTTCAATATTTACTGTGGTCTAAAGAGATCAAATTATCGTAATAGACTATGTTATTACTCAAATTTAATCTCTCTATCCACAGGTAAATCTTTTTGTCTAACGTTATAGAAAGTTTATATAAATCTTATAGTTAGCTTGTAGGTTGAGCACAGTCAAATATTCAAGGTTTGGATTTTTCAATTGAGGAATGGTTATTCCATTCCGATTGAGAAAAATACCAAAAATTGAGGATTTGACAACGCTCAAAAACACGCATTATGAAAGGATAGGGGTATAAATTTTATTTGACTCCTTCTAAACTTGTTTGTATTCTTTTTTTTCAAACTAAGAAGGAGACGGGCATGATTAAAAAAACTTTTTTTTTAACACTCTTATTCTTTCTCTCTCAAGCTTCTGCTTCACTACTTGAAGATGAAAAAAATAGCATTCAAATTTATCAAAAAGCGGCTAGCAATGTTGTTTCAGTCCATCGATTTCGACAGTTTGTCGATGAGTTCCATCAGCCTTTTATTTTACCCAGGGGTATGGGTAGTGGTTTTATTTGGGATAAAAAAGGCCATATCATTACGAACTATCACGTTATTCGCGGATCACGAATTATCGCTGTTACCTTAGATAACTTAACCGTAAAAGCAAAACTCGTCGGTGCTGAGCCGAGAAAAGATATCGCGGTCTTAAAAGTCAGCTCAAAAAAGGCTTTAAAAAAAATTAAACAACTCTCACCTTTTAAAATTGCACCGAGTGCAACATTACTTGTGGGACAAAAAACATTAGCTATCGGTAATCCTTTTGGACTCGATCATACTTTAACAACTGGCGTTATTTCAGCTCTTGGTCGAAGAGTACCTGGATTAGTTAACACCATTAACGACATGATCCAAACGGATGCATCGATTAATCCGGGTAATTCTGGCGGCCCTCTGCTTGATAGTCAGGGACGGTTGGTGGGGATGAATACGGTTATTTACTCTCAGTCAGGAGGCTCTGCTGGAATTGGTTTTGCAGTGAGTGCAAACGATATTGAGCGTATCGCTAACCAAATCATTGAAAATGGTCGTGTGAAACTTGCCGGTATTGGTGTCGAGCGCGTTGATGATACCATTGCACGAAAATTAGGCGTCAGCCACGGTGTTCTCATTGGACGCTTTATGGAGCAAAGCCCGGCAAAGAAAGCAGGACTTAAAGGAACTTATCGTGATGGATTTGGCTATATTCACTTAGGCGATATCATTGTTGCGGTTAATGGCCACAAAGTTCGCAATTACGACGACTTATACAACATTATGTCTGATATCAATATCGGTAGTCAGGTCAACATCAAAGTTCGACGAGACGATGACATCAAACACTTTACCATTAAAACGATTGATATCGCTGGCAAATTATAAGGCAGATTTTATGAGTACCCACAAAAAAAATCGCTTCGGCTTTTTAAATCTAGGTAATCGATATATTGAAGATAGGGATATTCCTAACGCTCGTTTACGCCGAGAGTCATTTTATGAAGCGCTGATTGATGCCTTTGAAACAATATCTGGCCCCTTAAGTTTTGATAAAGTTTATGAGGACTATGATGTACGCTCAGGCATCACCCGCTTTAATCCGGGAGGACTCTTCGATTATTGTACAGGGTATCTTTTTTATGCAGCACTCAGAGGCTATCAACATTCTATTGATGCCATTAACAAAACAGACAATGAATGGTGGTATGTGCCAGCAGCTATTTGCTTTGTAGCAGCCGGCATCGGTTGGCTTGGGCGTATTGGTTTAGGCATTGCCTTAACGCCAATTGCCGCAATCACTGCTGTGCCGTTCATTCGACGCTTAATCACAAAAAGACACCAACCTGTGCTTGACTCTATCATGCAACTTAAAGGTAAAAACGAATCTTCTGGTGATTATGCTCGCGGATCACAGCGTGAGATCTCATTTGGGGATTTTTTATCGACTTATCGGCTGAGCCTAAATGAGTTAAAGGTTAAAATAAAAACAAAAACATACTCTGCTCCAGTAAGCAGACAACCGCTGCAACATGAGCAAAGAGACTCTGATAAAGAGAGTATTGATAATAGTAGTGAAGATGACTTAAGTGTTGCAACTAAAGCCCCTGTAAATGCGGCCTCCCACACCAAACCAGAGACTTGGGGAGAATTTGGATGGCGAGTGCTGACAACAAACCCCTTTCATTCAGCAGGGCCAAATACTACTCAACAAACCACTACGCACCATAAAGCCAGACACAATCGCTCGGCGCAAAGTCAAAATGTCATTAACACCATTACACTTTCTTTTGAGCCACCAGATCCCGAAAGCCAACGCTATTCATGTACACCTGGATGGAAATTATTGACCTGTTTTGCAATCTGCTGTCCAACGGTTTCTACTATTTATACGGTCAACTCGGCGCCAGAGCAAATCGGTAATTATTTCAGGCAAGCCGGAAAATTAACCAAGGGTTATTTCAACCCTGACGTTATCAAATTCACTATCACTGTTAAAGATGATGACAAGCCTCAGCACCAATTGCTCAGCGACTTTTTTAAGCTTAATGTTGACAATATGTATACAAAAGCAAAACACAAAGGCTATTTTAAAGTTGATGAAGACGAAGAAACGCTCAAGTTTCGCTTTTAAGCGGCTATAAAAAGTACACATCCGCGCATGATCTTTGCCAAAAAACAACCATGCGGTTTACTTTTTTATCGTTTTTTCGTATAATTTTTGCCAACTCAGCCACAATAATAGCATTTTGACTTATTTTTGTGACATTCCAATAACAATAAATTTTCTTTTGCTGAGTCATTAAACGTGACTATTCACGTCAATATAAAAAATTTAAGTGTTGTGACTTATTGATGCCACTGCTTTATCGTTGATGGTGTGCATAACAGCACGTTAGAATGAACAAGATATAAAGGTGTTATATGACTGATTTTTTGAGAAAAAAGATGCAAATGATGTTTGTGGGTTCGATTATTTTTATCCCTAGTGTCATTGCATCAATCCAACCATTACTTTCTCAATCCATCGACCAAGCTGATATAACAAAGCTCGAGTCCCAAGCGCCCAATCTTAACCATGAAGTCTTAAAACTTGCTGTTCATGCATATAATCATGCCGTTAACCAGCATAAGGTCAAAAATCACTATTTGACCGTGATTGATTATCACCTACCGTCGAACAAAAAACGCTTATGGATTTTCGACTTAAACCACGACAAATTGGCCTACAATACCTTTGTCGCTCATGGTAAAAACTCTGGTGCTCTTTACGCCAAGCACTTTTCGAATACAAATCGCTCCAAAGCCTCTAGTCTTGGTACTTATATCACTAAAGATACCTATTATGGTGGCAAAGGTTTATCGCTGAATCTTCAGGGAATGGAGCATGGGTTTAACGACCATGCCTACGATAGACGCGTGGTTATTCACGGCGCCTGGTATGTGGAGCCTAAATTTATTAAACAATCCGGCCAAGCGGGTCGCTCATGGGGTTGTCCTGCCATCGGCAAATCTCTCGCCAAACCAGTGATTAATACCATCAAAGGTGGCTCGGTTGTGTTTGCCTACTACCCAGATAAAAACTATCTAGCACGCTCTAGTTATTTGGTCTAAATATCGTCACTTGAAGGCTAGGCCATTCAAATTGAAAAGAACTGTGCAGCCAGTAGTCCCTGTGGTCAAGGGGGGGGTGAAAGCGGCCTATAGAACAATAGGCCGCCACCGGCGGACTAAGTAAATCGCGGTGGCTCGGACCGTGGAACCTCATCATTATCATTATCAGGATCAGTAACGCCCCTACCACGGCGGGCCTTTGCTAACATTTTTTTGTGCATCCTCATGTTCGCCTCCGAATTTTCATGAAGGCGTGTAGCCTTATGAACATTTTTAAGGATTTCATTAACTTCTCTCACCGATGGTCCTACGACCCCTTTAGGCATTTTATAGTCAGCATCTCTTAATTCCGCCAGGCTACACCCATATAGTTCAACACCTGCTTCTCTTAACCCACCCATAGTCTGCTCGTTGGTGCGTACATTTAGATTCTCCTTAAGTCCTGGCTGTTTTGCCAAATGACATAATGCCTGATACATATAAGATGCCATTTCAATATCACCATTGGCCGCAATAACCATCGGCTCTTTTAGCGGTAACCCGTTATTTTTGATAAAAAGTGCAACTGCGGTAAACGCTGCTTTCATTTTAGCTTCTTTATTTTGGCTTTTTTGTGGGGATGAGTATTCTTTTTCACCTTTTTCATTAGGACTTCCAACCGTCCAGTCTTTTGCATGCTTTGCATAAACGGTTATCATGCCTTTTTTGATGGCCATGGGAATAGTCGTTTCTGGCTTATCGGGAGTTCCATTTTTAAATACACACTGGTATAAACGAGACTTATCAGCTTGGCGACTTTCAACCTTATAAGGCATGGCTTGCTGTTTGGTCGCCTCAGGTGCGAGTGACCGAAGCGCTATCGTTGCGTCTGCTCTCAGATTATCCTCATCGGTCACCGAACCATAGGTAAAGCTGTTCTTAGCCATCATGGCTTTGAGTTGCTCTTCGATATTCCCTTGGCTAACATTAACGCTCGGAATATATTGAGCTGGGACGGCCAGTACTGATCGACTATTTTCAGCTACAACTAATTTGTTATAAAGTGTGTCCACTCGCTTACTTTGCTCGACGAGTTGTTCGCGACGCGCTTTAAGTTCTTTAATATTTTTATATATCTCTGCTTGTAATTTTTCCAAATCATTATCTTCAGGATCCGGAGAAATGGCATTAAGCGCAGAAATGGCATTAAGCATCGCTTGTAGTTGCTGCTCGGCTTGTAGCAATGCGCTTATTTCGCCTTTATGCATGGCTTGCAATTCTTTGCAAGCGCCAAACTGTGCGCTAAATTGTGTTGGCTTCTTGCTTGCCCAAAGCTTCATGGTATTTTCATCAAAATCACCGAAGGCTTCTTCTAGCTTTTTTATCTGTGCCTTAACATTCCTCATGTTATATGGCTTCCAGCTACTTTTAATATCCATCAATTCTTTGCCGGTCTTAGCCAACGACTTACGCGCATCGTTTAAGGACTTGTATGCCGCCTTTTTAGCTTCAGAATTGCCTGAAGTACGAAGGGTGTTGATGTGTACTTGATTTTGTAGCTCTCGCTTGCACTGGTTGATTAAACGGTCACTGAGTCCAGCTGGTTTAGAATCAGCAGAGGAATCAAGCAGTGTATCAAGTGTGCTTAAATCCTGCTGATTAAACTCAGAAGTACCTATTTTTTTTATCGCTGCTTCGAGGGCTTCGCGGGCTTCGAGAGCTTCGCGGGCTTCGAGGGCTTCGAGCTTATCTCTAACATAATCAGCATAATCAGGCGTGCCATACAAAGCTCTAGAGTAATTTTTCCATTTGAGTGAATAGTAACTAGCATCAACTAACTCATACGAAACATTCCCGTATATAGCTCTCAAAGCCATTTCCATTTCGCTTCTAGATGAAACTGTATTATATAATTTCTCTGCTCGTCCCGTAGTCAAATTACCTAAGTTACGGTAGAAACTATAAACTTCAGCAGGTCGGCCCAAATGGTGTGCCAATGCCCGGGCTTTTAGATAATCACCAACATGCCCTTTAGCATACTGAGGAATGTTAAAATCAGCCTTAGGATAACGTTTTTGCAGCAGCTCATCATAAGCCTTTTGCAACTCATCAGGTGTGAGTCGTGCATCAGAGAGCTTGGCTATCAGCTCATCATCACGAATTGCCATCACATGCTCACCTCGTTTCTCTTTGACCGCTCTAATCGCTGCACCGACAGGGTCAATCGATACCTCATGAGTACGATAAAGCATCTCTTTAAAATCTGCATATGAATAACCTGCTACTTCTAGGGCTTGTAAGGTAGCAGTCCAGTCTTCGCTGATGAGGCCAAGTGCCCCTAGGTCGTGGGTAATTTCCCCAAAGTCATTTGCGTTCAAGATGCGTTGTAGTAACG